>CAZDSB010000343.1:0-7036 GCA_964507515.1 uncultured Myxococcaceae bacterium | reverse complement strand
CCGATCCGGGCAATCTGTTCCAGGGCACGGGGAACCTGATCGGCTCCGCTGCAGGGGTCTTTTCGCTCCTCGCGTGGGCGTACCTGCACCTGGTTCATCGCCCGCGCCTGCAGCGCGAACGGACGGTGCTGGAGTAGTCAGGCGCATGGGCCCTTTCGACATCGCGCGCGAGGCCAGCCTCCTGGCGCAGGTGCGCTCCAATCGTGCCGGAGAGCGCCGGGACGGATTGCAGGTGCTCGTTGATGCCTATCGCCGCCCCCTGTTTGATCTTTGCTTCCAGCTCACGCGCAACCGAGAGGACGCCGAAGACGCTCTGCAGGAGGCGTTTCTTTCGGTGCACCGAGACCTCGGCTCATTCCGGGGAGACTCCCGGCTGTCCACCTGGCTCTACCGGGTGACGATGCGGGCGGCGCTGCGGGTCAAGGCGCGACGGCCTCCACTGGCAGAGGAGTTCACTTCCGCCGTCGCTGACAGTGCACAGCTGGCGCACAGCCCACAGGAGATGCTCGACGCCCGATTGACGTCGCACCGGCTCAACCGGGCGTTCCATCGACTTCCTGCGGAATCGCGCACCGTGCTGTCGCTGTTTGCCGTCGAGGGACTCTCGCACGCGGAGATCGCCGACGTTCTCGGCGTGCCGCAGGGGACGGTTTGGTCTCGGTTGCATACGGCCCGCATGCGACTCAGTGCGGAGATGGAACGCGGAGTCCGCACCACCCACTCGCGTTAGCGGCGACGCGATGTCCTCGGGTAACCAATGCCGGCTCATGGGCCCGGAACCCTGGCCTCGGCCTCGAGGATGAGACTCTCGAGTCGACCGCTGTTGCGGATAGGACCGGCTTCCTTGGCAAGAGCATCCACGACTGGGCGCTGGAGCCCGTTCTCGAGTGCATCCGCCAGAACCTCGATCGCCTCCTCGCGCTTGCCCTGCAGGAGCATCGCCCGTGCCAGATCGACACAAGCCCGCCCGGCCAGCTGGAGGCGCTCACCGGTCAGAACCTGCCGGCTCATGGGGTAAGCACTGTGGAGCGCGGTTTCGGCGTCGGCAAACAACCGTTGCTCGAGAAGCGTCTCTCCGATCACGACCCTTGCCCAGATCGTGTAGAGGTTTTCTCCTTGGCTCTGCTTTAGGGCCAGGGTCAGTGTGTCCCGCGACAGCTGCAGGGCGACCGACGAGCGACCCTCGGCCAGGACATCCTCTGCTCGGTGCAACACTGCGTCGAGCGCGCTGACGTAGGCCGGATTGAGCGTCGGCGCCCACTCCGTCCTCGCCGCTCGGGGCTTGCCAACGAGGTCATTGACATGCTGAACCCATGTCCGTGTGAGGTCGCGTTCAGCGTTGGCCCGATCCCGTTCGGCATTCGCTCGGTCGCGCTCTCGGGCGATCTCGTGTAGCTGGAAGGTCATCATCCCCGCAGACCCGGCGAGCAGGAGAACGAGGACCGCCGCGACCCCGACCACGACGGCGTGACGTCGGACATACTTCTGCAGCCGGTACGCGCGACTCGGCGCACGCGCGAGCACCGGTTCTTGGCCAAGAAACCGGGCGACATCGGCCGCGAGCTCCGTTGCGGTTCCATACCGGCGGGATCGCTCCTTCTCCAAAGCCTTCATCGTGATCGCGTCCAGGTCCCCCTGAATACTTCGGCGCAAGCTGCCCGGATCTGTCGAGCGCCTCCTCGCGGCTTCGCTTGCTCCACCCTCCACGGTTGCCAGTCTCCTGCTCGGCGTCGGAGGGTCGACTTCGCGTAGCTTCCGACGGAGCTCCTCGTAGCTCAAGGAGCGCAAGTTCTGAGAACCAAACGGCAGCTGTCCGGACAGCAGCTTGTAGAGGATGACTCCAAGCGAGTAGACGTCGGTGCGGGTATCCACGTCCTCGCCGGTAAGATCCGCTTGTTCTGGACTCATGTACTCAGGCGTTCCGATGAAAGCACCGACCTCGGTTGTCAGAGTCTTCTCGGTAAGGCGTTGCCTCGTCGCTTTGGCGATACCGAAATCGATGATTTTGGGCTGAGCCTTTCCGTCTACGACCGAGACGAGGATGTTGGAGGGCTTCAGGTCTCGGTGGATGACCGCTTTCTGATGCGCGTGCTGAACGCCTTCGCAGATCTGAATGAACAGCGCGAGCCGGTCTTTCACTGGAAGGCGGTGCTTGTCACAGTGCTCGGTGATGTCGAGACCGGGGACATACTCCATGACGAAGTACGGCCGCCCTTCACGGGTGGCCCCAGCATCGAAGACCCTCGCGATCGCTGGATGTGCCATGAGCGCAAGTGCTTGTCGCTCTGCTTCGAACCGAGCGATGACTTCCTTCGTGTCCATCCCGGCCTTGATGAGTTTCAGAGCCACGAAGCGGCGGACTGGCTCGAGTTGCTCGGCGACCCAGACTGCCATCCCACCTTCTCCGATCGGATCGAGCAGATGATACGGGCCGATTTGCCTACGCGCTTCGACCGCGACGGAATTCCGACGCGAGTCGGGCGGCATCGGGGCGGTGTCCTCGAAGCCTTCGAACTCGGTCCCCTCTTCGGTGGGCATTCCCCGGCCCCCTCGCGAGCGGCACTACCCTAGCTCATCGGCGGCACGGATAGGCGCGGCTCCTTGAAGGCCTCGCCTTGTTTTGGCGCAGGACAGGAAGCGGCGTCGAGGCTGTCCACGAAGGATGGACGGAGACTTGGCGAGTGGTGAGGTCCGCGAACGCTCGCCTTCCAAGGCCCACCTGAGCAACAGCCCGATATGCTCCCTCGGGCAAGTCGAGGAGGGGCAATGTCAGCTCGAAGGCACCGAGGAGCAACTCGCCATGGTGAGCGACACCGGAGTGAACGCACGGGCTGGCTCCGAGCCGCAGTCCTCGGTTCGGACGACGCCATCGTCTCCACCGCCAGCATCATGCTTGGGATGGCTGCGGCCGGGGCAGCGCGAGAGACCATCCTGCTCTCCGGGCTCGCGGGGCTGGCGGCCGGGTCGATGTCCATGGCCGCGGGGGAATACGTCTCGGTGAGCTCACAGCGGGACGCGGAACAGGCGGACGTCGACGTGGAGCGGAAGGAGTTGAAAGAAAACCCGGGTGGGGAGCTCCACGAACTCGCGACCATCTACGTCCAGCGAGGGGTGGAACGGGAACTTGCCGTCAAAGTCGCCGAGCAACTCAGCGCTCACGACCGTCTGGGTGCACACCTCAGAGACGAACTCGGAATTCAGGAAGCCACCAGGGCCCACCCCCTCCAGGCGGCCTGGGCGTCCGCATTGAGCTTTGCGCTCTCGGGGATGGTGCCCGTGATTGCCCTCCTCGTCGCCCCCGCGGCGTGGAGGGTGCCAGCGATTGTGGGCGTTTCCCTGGGGAGTCTGGCAGTGCTGGGGGCGGTGGGGGGACGGCTGGGCGGTGCTCCTCAGGGACGGGCGGCGCTTCGGGTACTCCTCGGAGGAGGGCTAGCGATGGCTGTCACCGCCGGAGTGGGTCGTCTCCTGGGCGTCAGCACCGGGTAGCTGCTGTCCGTTCGCCCGGTGCAGCAGGAGGAGGCATCAACGACGCCGCTCGGGAGCGGCAATGCAATCGATGTCGAAAACGCCACCAGGGAACGCCGCGCGTCTCGCCGCGCGACTTCCACTCGAGAGTCGCCGGCACCAGCACCTCGAGCGAGCGCCCACGAGCACTGGACGGCCATCCAAGTTCAATCGCCCCACCCGCTCCGGAAGGTCACTTGGTTGCCAATGGCCGACCGGTCTCGCTGGCGGCATCTCGATGCCCTGCCCGAAGGGCTTTGAAGCGGATACGGATTGGCCGCGCCGTCTCAGCAGCAGTGCCTTCAGTGAGGGCAGTGGACCATTCACAGACAATCGCTCTGACCGGAACTGACGCCCGAGCTGACGGCAAGGAGCACACCCCCTCGGGGCTCCCCATTCAGAGCAGCTCTCAAGTCCTCTGCCCTGCACGGCCTCCCCGCCTTCTCGACCTCCGACGGAGCACCATGGCCGTCCGGCTTCGCTCGCGCCGTCTCGATGGCCGTGCCGAATGCTGGGAATAGAACGCCGTTCAGCACGGACGTGCCTGGACCGCCACCTATTGATGCGACTACCACTGTTCCTCGGGTGACCCATGGACCGGAGACTCCCAGCGTTTGGCCGTTCTGAAAGATTGCGACTCCTCGAAGTCTCGGATGTCGACGAGGAGCCAACCTGGTGCGAACCAGTGGAGTTCCTTGCGACCTTGCCGCAGGTCATCAAGGTCGTTCGTGAGATTCCTGGTGTGGACGGCCACTCTTACTGGCTTGCAGAATTGGCGCATTCACTCGTCCTGACGACAGGGCAGAACATCTCTCATCTCGTCATCGCTCCGATCTTCAATGGAACTTCGGTGGAAGCTGGTGTTGTTAGTCTCGACGAGGCCACTCGGGCGCTTGTGCCTCAGCTCTTTGGGCCGCGATGGGGGGACGCACTCCATCGCGGTCGGTGCATCGTGCTCCGAGTGGGTTACGTCTTGGACCGATCTCTGCTGAGCGATCAGGAACTGGCCCTGAGCAAGGCCACGTACGTCGCGACCGCGCTGGCAGAAGCCCTGACCGACTCGGACTCCGCGGACTGAGGAAGTTCGCCCCCGGCGTCCGCTCGCAGAAGCAGGGTGACCCTCAGCAGTGTTCGTCCACCCAAGCCAGCAGCTGCCCGATGTCGAAGGGCTTCCGCAGCGTCCCGAGCACGCCGGGGTACACCTCAGCCTGATGCACAGTCGCGTGCGCCGAGAGGATGAGGACGGGGAAGTCCTTCGAGTGAGGATACTTGCCGAGCTGGCGCAGGAATTCGATGCCGTCCATCCTCGGCATCATCAAGTCCAGAAGGATGAGGCACGGCCGCTCGACGACCTCGAGCTTGGCCAAAGCGTCGAGCCCATCCGAGGCGCACACCACCGTGCGCCCCGCCTCCCGGAGCACCTCGGCAATGGAATCCCGAATCTCCGGGTCGTCCTCGACGAGAAGAAGCGTCCTGGGAGCTGCCAGTTTCATGAACCGCAAAGCTGGCAATCATGACCGCTCGTCGAGAAGCCCTGTCGTCATGCCGCAGCCCGCTTCTGAGACGGCAGTCGTCCGCCTGTCCTACTCTGAGCATGCGTTCTCGCACTCCGAGTGTCAGCGAACGTAGACATCCACTCTCGAGGGGTGTGGCCGCGATGGGGTCTGTCCTGATCGTGGATGACGATGATGACATCCGGCAGACGCTCGCGGAGCTCCTCGCCCACTCTGGCCGACGCGTGTTTGCCGCAGCAAGTGGGGTCGAGGCGCTGAGGCTGTTGGACGGCAGCGAGGTTCCCCGCCTTTACGAGCCGCGGCGCTTTGCGCCGCGTGCCGAGGACGGTGCGCGCGAGGCAACCGGTGCAGGGACATCCCGGAACATCGCCTCGTGCACCGTCAGGTCGGCCAGCTTCCTGCCTTCATCGGATGCGGCGATCGCTATTTTGAGGTCGGTGATGATCGAGATGACCCGTCCGTCGTCCCCGATGACGGACAGGCCAGCCACGCCGTGCTCGGACATCTTCTGTGCGACTTGCTCGAGCGTGTCTTCGGGACGGCACGTCTCGACGCTCTTGGACACGATGCCCTCGACCGGCATGGCTGATCTCCTCGCAGATCCGGGCCGCCTGGGTGCATCAACCGAGCCGCAGCTGGCGTGACGCATGCACACCCGGGGAAATGGGCTTCCGGTACGCGATTGCGCGCAGCGTGTGCAGCGGGGGGACTCGCGTGCGCAGCCGTTGCGGCGACGTGCCGGTCCGGGCTGAGCTGAACGCCTCTTGATCGCTGATGATCGATCTCGAGGTCGGGGGGTCGTCTCCGCTTCCCGGCATCCCCATGCAATCCTTGACCCTTGTTCCACGCCCTGACCGCAGCCGTCCTCATCTCGGGATCAGGCCGGGATTCTGACGGTGACGCCGGCAAGTCACGGTGCCAGGTGACCGTCGACGCTGGCGTCCCGGCGATTCCGGACGAGGACGTCGTGTGCCCCGCGAGCCAGAAGTGCGAAGGGGCAGCTAGGGAGAAGTGAGGATCATCCCATAGGCGCCGACGACGACGAACTGCGTCCCGGACCAGGTTGTCGCCCAGAACGTGACCGGATTAGCGATCGGGTTGACGACGCAGTCGCTGCCATCGCTCGAGGTGACAATGCCCTGGGGGGTGCCAACGGCGACGATGGCGTCTTGCGAAGCGGCGACCCCTAGGAAGCCGTACCCCACCGCACAGCCCTGAAGCGTCCAGGTGATGCCGTCGGGCGAGGTGAGGATCGACGTTCCAGCTCAGCGAGCGACGAGTTGCGCGAGCTTTCATGAACGCGTCACCCCCCTGATGGCTCGGTAGCCCGCGAGGCCGCTCACGTCAAGACGGGCAAACGGCCGTCGGCACTCGGCGACGGAAGGCGGCGACGGTGGGACCGGTTCACCGTTGCGTCGTGCGTCGGCCGCCTCCAGTACCTCCGGCGGACCTCCTCCACTGCTCGCTTGGGCAAGGGAATGGGGGCCTGCGGGGAGCTCGTTCCAGGCGCAGCCGTCACTCGGCGCACCGGTCAGCTGCGCCGCCGCCGGAACTCGGCGACCTTGTGCCGGTTCCCGCAGGCGGCCATCGAGCACCAGCGGCGCGCCCCCGAGCGGGACAGGTCGACGAAGAGGACGGCGCAACCCTCGTTCTCGCACTTGCGGAGCCGCCCGCGGTCCGTCCCGCCGAGGAGCGCGATGGCCTCGTTGGCGACGAAGGCCAGCCGCTGGACTGCATCGCCGGTGAGCAGCGCCTCCCCCTCGGCGCTCAGCTGCCTCGGGGCGATGCCTCGCCGGGCCACCTGGTTCAGCACCTTCCGGGCCCGGTCCGGCGGCCTCGCCCCCGCCAGGTGGGCATGGACGAGCTGGTGAATCGCCTCCCGGAGCTCCCGCGCGACGCGGACCGCAGCGGCGTCGCAGGCGACGTCCGACGAGGCGAGGCCGGCGGCCGCCAGCCAGCGAGCGAGATCCTCCGGCCGGGCCAGCAGCTCGCGCGGAGTGTGCTTGAGCCGGCCCTGC
>CAZDSB010000342.1:0-7520 GCA_964507515.1 uncultured Myxococcaceae bacterium | reverse complement strand
GGCCGGGATGTTGCTCGGGAGCGAGACGCAGCGGGTGCTCACCCACTGCAAGGTCCCGGTGCTGGTCTACCGCTCCTAGACGATCGCCCGCACGACGCCGCCGTCCACCCGCAGCGATGCGCCGTTCACCGCCGAGGCCTGTCCGCTCGCGACGAAGACGGTGAAGGCCGCGACCTCGTCGGGGGTGGCGAAGCGCTGCAGGAGCGAGCTGGGCCGGGCGCTGGAGAAGAAGTCGCGCTCCACCTGCGCGGCGGGGACGCCCTGCTGCGCGGCCAGCCCCTCGACGAAGGTGGCGACGCCCTCGCTCCGGGTCGGGCCGGCGAGGATCGAGTTCACGGTGACCCCCGTCCCGCGGGTGGTCTCGGCGAGTCCGCGGGCGACCGCGAGCTGCGCGGTCTTGGTGGTGCCGTAATGGATCATCTCCACCGGGATCTGCAGCGCGCTCTCGCTGGAGATGAAGAGGATGCGCCCCCAGTTCCGGGCCTTCATGCCCGGGAGGTAGGCACGGGCGAGGCGGACGCCGCTCAGGACGTTCACCTCGAAGAACCGCATCCACTCGGCGTCCGGAATGTCCTCGAAGGGCACCGCGGCGAAGATGCCGAGGTTGTTCACCAGCACGTCCACCTCGGGGACCTCGCGCACGACGCGCGTACAGCCCTCGGCAGTTCCGAGGTCGGCCGCGACGCCGCGCACCCGGGCGCGAGGATGGCGAGACCGGACCTGCTCGATGGCGCCACGGACGCGCTCCTCGGTGCGTCCGTTCAAGACGATCTCCGCGCCCTCCCCGGCCAGGCCGGCGGCGATGGCCCAGCCGATTCCGGCGGTCGACCCGGTCACCAGCGCCCGCTTCCCTTCCAGCTGAAGATTCATGGCCACTGACGTATCAGTGGCGCCCCTCCGCGTCGAACGTCGCGGCGAAGGTGGCGTAGTCCTCTCCGAGAGCGCGCGCGAAGGCGGTCTCGAACGGTGCGCCGGTGGACATCTGGGAGAGGATGGCGCGGATGCCCTCCTGACCGTGGCGCTCGATGATGTGCTCCACGGCGTGCCGGGACTCGAGGTACGCCAGGTGCGCTTGCTTGTGGTTTCCGATGCGCCCGAGGCTCTCCTCGAGGCTGCGAAGCGGGAAGAGGTGCACGTCGGCCGTGCAGCGGACCGGAGGCCCGGGGTCGGCCTGGAGCTTGGCCACGTCGGCATAGCCCTCGTTGAGCCATGCGGGTCCGCCGCGCTTGCCGGTCGCGCGGTGGAAGAGCGCATGGGCGTACTCGTGGAACAGGGTCCCGCGAAAGCGCAGCGAGGTGTCACTGGCGCCGGCCGAGGGCAGACGGATCTTCCCGTCGTAAACGCCCGCCGACCAGGAGACGTGGCCCTCCTCCGCGTAGGAACGGTCCGGGTAGAGCACCACCGCGATGGGGCCGTCGGGGTACAGCTGGAAGAGCGAACCCACGCTGCGGTACGCGACCTCCATGATCTCCAGGCTCGCCCGCGCCCCGGGCACGTCCGCCCTGCCGTCGAAGGCGACGACGAAGTGCTCGGAGGCGACCCGCTCCAGCCCGCCCAGGCGCTGAGCCTCCTCGCGGCCGCGCTCCAGCCGCCGGGCGAGCGCGACGTCATCGGGATTCAGCCGGAGCCCGCGCTCCCAGGTGTCCAGCGCGGTTCTCAGGTCGTTGTCCTGGAACTGGTACTCGCCCAGCGCGAGGTAGGCCTCGGGGGTCGACTCGTCGAGCGCGAGCGCCGCGCGGGCCTGCTGCTTCGAGCGCTCGGACTGGCCTTCGCGTGCCGAGGCGAGCGCCATCGTGCCGAGGAGCTGCGCCAGCGGGGCACGGACCTTCGCCTCGGAGGTCGGAAGCTCTTGCAGCCTCCCGAGGAGCGGGGCGATCTGCTGGGCGCCTCCGCCGCGCGCCTGGCGAATGGCGGACTTCGTGAAGAGCTCGAGCGCGGGCACGGCGGCCGTGGAGTGCTCGCGGAAGAGCGCGTGCACCCGCTCCACCGCCGCGGGGTACTGGCCGTCGTGAAGGAGCCGCGCGAGCGCCTCGATCTCACCATGTGTGCCTGGACCGCCGGGGCCCCGGTCCTGCGGCTCCGGCACGGCCAGCCCGCCGACGGCGCCGGCGCGAGTCTCCACCCGGGGCGCGCCCGCGTCCGGGCGGCGAGCCGCGTCCTCCTCCTCGGAGCGCCGCTTCGCGTCGGCGAGACGGGCCATGCTGGCGGCGAAGACGTCGTCGTCGCTGAGGCCAGCGTCGACGACGGAGGTCGACACGAGGGGGATGGGCGGCGGCGGCGGCGCGGCCGGGCGACGGAACACGGCGACGCCCACCGCGCCGGCGATCAGCAGCACCGCGAGGAGGACGAGCGGCCAGCGCACGGAAGAGGAGACCTCCAGTCTGCCAGGCAGGGACGAGCTCCGCACCGGCGCCACCGGGCACACATCTGGCTTCCCGGCCGGAACTCCTTGTTCAGTCTCCGACCCATGGCAGGCTCGGCGCTCCCTCCCCCCGGAGGGGATGACCAATGAGCGGTTCGATGCCCGCCGCTTCCCCTTCGCCCCGGTTCATGCCCGCCGTCTGGCGGTGGCTCACCGGAGCGCTCGGCGTCGGCCTGGGGACCGTCTTCAATGCCCTGGTTCCGGCGCTGTCGCACGTCGCGCCCTTCATGACCTTCCATCTGGCCCTCCCGGTGGTCGCGTGGGTCTCCCGATCCCTGCGCGTCTCCTGGACCGCGGTGCTCGTCTCCGCAGTGATCGGAAACGTCTGGTTCATGGCCCCCTTCGGTGCGCCCAGCCTCGCGCCGGGCCAGATCGGCGCGGCACTGGCGTTCATCCTCATCCAGGGTGCGTTCACCCTCTCCGTGGTCCAGCTCCGCAGCCGAATGAAAGATCGCGAGCTGCTGCTGGAGCAGCTGCGCACCGAGCGGGACCGCCTGCTGTCACTCCTCGCTCAGGCTCCGATCGCGCTGGTCACCTACCGGGGACCGGATCTCGTTCACGAGTTCGTCTCTCCCGGCGCGCAGCAGCTCGGTCAGCGCCCCATGATCGGCCGGCCGTTGCGCGAGGTCTTCGCGGATCTGGAAGGCCAGGGTCTGCTCGCGCGCATCGAGGGCGTGTACAGGACCGGAGAGCCGCTGATCCTCTCCGAGCAACGGGTGCGCCTGCGCCGGGACGACGAACACGTGGAGGATGCGTACCTGGATGCCACCTACACCCCGCTCCGGGATGCACGCGGACGGGTCGAGGGTGTCCTTGGCTGCAGTGTGGACGTGACGGCGCGGGTCCAGGCGCGCCTGCAGCTGGAGCGCACCCAGCAGCAGCTCCGTCAGCTCTCCGAGGCAGGCCTGCTGGGCATCGCCGAGTTCCGGGGGGAGCGGATCGTCGGGGCCAACCGGAGACTCCTGGACATGCTCGGCTACCCGCCCGACACCGACGTGCCCGAGGGCGGCATCAGCTGGAAGGAGATCACGCCAACCGACGACTCCTCGAATGGGCGAGCGATCCTCGACGCCGAGACCACCGGGCAGAGCGTCCACTTCGAGAAGCAGTTCCTGCGGCGCGACGGGAGCCGGATCTGGATCCTCGGCGGCTCGGTGCTGGTCGATCGCGAGAGCTTCGGCGGCGTCTCGTTCATGCTCGACGTCACAGCGCAGAAGGAGGCCGAGCGCGCGCTCCAGGAGGCGCATCAGTTCGAGCAGCGGCTCCTGGGCATCGTGAGCCACGACCTTCGAAACCCGCTCGCCTCCATCCGTTTGGGAGTGGACCTGCTGGCACGCTCGAGCCTGTCCGAGCAGCAGCTCCGGACCGTGACGCGCATGGCACGATCGGCGGATCGGATGCACCAGCTGGTCGCGGGACTGCTCGACCTCACCCGGCTTCGCGCGGGTCAGCAGCTCCCCGTCGCCCGGGAGCCCAACAACATGCACCTGCTCGTCGAGCGCGCGGTGGAGGAGGTCTCGGTGGCGGATCCGGGTCGGATCTCCGTCACCGGACACGGCGAGGGGACCGGAGAGTGGGACACGGTCCGGGTGGGCCAGGCGCTCGGGAACCTGCTCGGGAACGCCCTGCAGCACAGCCCGGCGGGCTCGCCCGTCACCGTCAGGGTCGGGGGTGGCCCGACCCGGGTCGAGGTCTCGATCCACAACGTGGGCCCGGCGATCGCCGCGGAGCAGCAGGAGGCCCTGTTCGAGCCGTTCCGTCGCGGCGTGAACCCGGGAGCGCTCGACGGCAGCGTGGGCCTCGGGCTCTACATCGCGTGGCACGTGGCCGAGGCCCACGGGGGCACCATCGAGGTCAGCTCCTCTTCCGGGACCGGCACCACCTTCCGGCTCATCCTGCCGAAGCGGGCAGCCGAGGCAGAGACTCCGCGCGGTGCGTCGAGAAGCCTCGGGGTGCCGGCCGGGCCGGCTTGACAGCGATTCGAGCCGTCTTAGCTGTTGGGCCACCATGATCGACGACGCGACTCGTGCGCGCACGGTCCTGGTGGTGGACGACGACCGCGACCTCCGGGAGCTCGTTGCCGACGTCCTGGAGGGCTCCGGCAGAGGTGTGTTCATCGCCAGGGACGGCGCGGATGCGCTGCAGCAACTGGATCGGGACGGGATCCCCCGTCCCTGTCTCGTACTCCTCGACTGGTTCATGGCGCCGATGGGAGGGCGCGCGTTCCTGGAGCGGCTCGCGACGCGGTCCGACGCCGCGGAGTTTCGGGTAGTCCTCCTGTCCGCCAGCGCAGCGGACCCGCGGCCGGAGGTGTCCTTCCGGGTGGCGGGCCTGCTCCGCAAGCCGTTCGGGCTCGACGAGCTGCTAGGGATGATCGACCAGCACGGCTGACGCATCGCCGGCCTCTTCCCGGCTCGCTCGGACGCGGATGCGAACCTCGCCACCTGAGCCCGACAAGACGACGAAAAGGGGGCGACGTTGGCCCTAGCCAGGAGACGACCGCAGCGCACGGTGGATGCCGGGGCGCTGGGAAGGGGGCTCCAGCCGTCCTCGTTCGACATCCTGGGGTGGTCTATGAAGCCGGTGACCAGTTGATCGGAAGCAGGCTTTGCGGCCGGAGGGATGATGACCTCGACGATGGCGCTCGCAGCGACGCTGATCGGGCTCGTCCCCGGGGCGGCAACGGTGGAAGCCGAGGCGCGCGAGATCCTCGACGAGCTGCTGCGTGTGGACACCAGTCACGGAAACGAGTCCGCCGCCCTTCGCCCTGTCGCCGCGCGGCTGATCAAGGCGGGGATTCCCGCGGAGATCGCGGAGGGTTCGCCTGGGGCCGGTAACCTCGTCGCACGGGTTCGAGGAAAGGGCAGCAAGAAGCCCGTTCTCCTCGTCGCACACGTGGACGTGGTCCCGGTCGAGGGCCAGTCGTGGACGACGTCACCGTTCGTCCCGACCGAGAAGGACGGGTTTCTTCAGGCTCGGGGCGTGAACGACGACAAGGCGATGGCGGCCGCATTCGTCGCGATCGCGCTGGAGGTGGCTCGCGGCCGCATCCAGCTCTCTCGTGACCTCGTGCTGGTGCTCAACTCCGGAGAGGAGACGGCGAGCCCGTTCGGAATGCCCTGGCTCGTGAAGAACCGTCCAGAGCTCCGCGAGGCCGAGATCATGCTCAACGAGGACGGCGACCTTCAGCTCTCGGCCGATGGCCAGCGCATGGAGGCGGTCGTCGTCGACGTGACGGAGAAGATGTCCGTGAACTTCCGGCTCGTCGTGAAAGGCAAGGGAGGCCACTCCTCCACACCCTGGACCGATCGAGATCCCGTCCGGAGCCTCGGGAAGGCGCTGGTCAAGGTGGGCGAGCATCGATTCCCGGCGCGTGCCATCCCCTCGGTTCGCGAGGCGCTCGGGCTGGCAGCCACCCGCGCGAGCGCGCCCCTCGCACCGGCTCTGCGTCGGACCGCGGAGGGCAGCGGTGCCGTTGCGCCAGAGGACGAGAAGCTGATCGCCGCCGATCCCGTCCTGAACGCGCTGATCCGGACGACCTGCGTCGTCACCATGTTGCAGGCGGCGCCGGCCGCGAACATCCTGCCCGACACGGCCGAGGCGACCACGAACTGCCGGCTTCTGCCCGACGAGAAGCCCGATGTCATCCGTGGCGAGCTCGTCAAGGCCATCGGCGATCCGGAGATCGAGGTGCGAGCGCTGAACGACCCGCAGTTCGCGCCGGTCTCGCCGATCGATGGCGAGGTGACGGCTGCCGTCCGCAAGGTCGCCCGCGAGCTCTGGGGGACGCCGGCCGTCGTGCACTCCATGGGAACGGGTGGGACGGACTCGCGCTGGTTGCGCCCGCTGGGAGTGAAGGCCTACGGCATCGGTCGACTCCCCGGAACGCCGGAAGAGCGACGCCAGGGGCACTGGGCCCACGGCGCCGACGAGCGGCGGCCGTTGCGGTGGATCCCCGACTACGTTCGTTACGTCCGAGGCGTCGTGCTCGAGGTCGCCCGGTGACCTGTCGCGTCACCCAACGCCGTTGGCTCACACGGTTCTCGTCCGGTGAACGACGGAACCAGCATCCTGGAGGGTCGACTTTTGTCGATCACGTGACCACCACGACCCGATGGACCTGCTGACCATCCTCGTTGTCGTCCTCGTCGTTCTTTGGCTCGGCGGCTACTTCGCCTTGCACATCACGGCGGGATTCATTCACCTGCTGCTGGTCGTCGCGGTGGTGGTGCTCGTCATCCGCCTCCTACGGGGTGGACGGGGCGTGTGATGAGGCGCCGCGCTGGCCTCCACGCGCCAGGCTAGGCGGTTCGCAGCAACATGCGCACGTGCTAGGGAAGCCGTCGTCTCTGGATAGAGCACCGGCCTTCGAAGCCGGGGGTAGGGAGGCCCAGGAGAGGCCCGAGCTGCGGCCGAGCGGTACCGTCCTTCAACGGAAGGTGGGGGGCTGGTGGCTCTGGTCGTCCAGACCCGGAGGAGTGGCCTTCGGAGGGCGCCGGTGGACGGCTACTTCACCTTCCCCCCAGCCAGCCGAAGTGGCGTGGGCATGCCGACCAGATGAGCATGCCGACACCAGGTCGCGCCACAGCGGGTGTCACTTCTTGCGGACCGGCTGGGGACCGAGACCGGGGCTCAGACTCCCCGACGCCACCTTGGACCTGGCGAGCGCGTCCGGATCGGGCGGTCACGGCTGTGCCGGGACCTCGGCCGGCGGGACCAGCACACCGCCCTTGCCGGCCAGCTTGCCATCCATCTCGTAGACGTTCCTCAGCAGGTGAGCGCCGCGACATCGGCTCGGCCCGAAGCCCGACCAGCTGCGCGGCCCAGCCGAGTCTTCGTCTAGCACGACGTCGTCCGACAGGTCCTCGTCGTCTGGCAGCTCGTCGATGTCGAAGTCCAGGCCGTCGTCGTCGACCGGGGCGGGGGAGACGTCGAGCTCCTCTTACTCTCGAACC
The DNA here is from genome assembly GCA_964507515.1 of uncultured Myxococcaceae bacterium. Lineage (GTDB taxonomy): Bacteria > Myxococcota > Myxococcia > Myxococcales > Myxococcaceae > RPRB01. The sequence continues at coordinate 143 of CAZDSB010000342.1, read as the reverse complement.
GTTTCCATGGCGTGCTCCTCTCTCTGGAGAGGGAGCTGGCTCAGCGTCCCGACTCCGGCGCTCCCTGTTGTCGGGAAGGACGAGGAGCCGGCCATTGGTCGGGACCGTATCCAGCAGCACGTTGAAGCAGCCCTGCTCGAGCG
>CAZDSB010000341.1:0-5980 GCA_964507515.1 uncultured Myxococcaceae bacterium | reverse complement strand
CTCGGGCGGCGCGCTGCGGCTCCGGTCCACGGCTTCGCGGACGAGCCCGTCGACCACCCGATTCAGCGCGTTCCAGTCGGTGAAGACGATCTCGTACGCGTCCGCATCTGGAAACCCGAGGATTCGGACGAGGAGCTGGATCACCGGTCCATGGGGCGTGTGAGTCAGGGCTCCAGCGATCGGCACCGTGTGCTCTGGCGACCACTCCGTCTCTCTCACGAACGCCTCGAGGACCTTCCCGACTTCGCGGCGCGCCTCCAGTCGCTCGTCGTCCGGTCGATGCGGATCCACGGCCGCGGCCTCGGTCAGGCTCACGGAGAGGAAGAGTGTGGGAACTCGCTGCAGCTCGGCCCGTCGAGCACGGACGAAGCTCGCCAGCGCAGAGGCGTGACGGCCGAGGTGAACGCTCGCCACGATGACCACCCCGGAGTAGCGCTCCAGTGGGGGGAGGGCCTCGGTCCGGACGTCCTGCAGCTGCACCTCGTGACCGAGGGTCCTGATACGATCGACCACGCGCTCCGCGATGCGGCCTGTGTGGCCGCCTCGAGTGGAATACACGACGAGGAGGGGTCTCATGTCTCACCCCGCGCTGCATCCGGCATACCCGTCGCCGGTGCTCCAGAGCGAGGCCGAGGCGCCGCAAGGCATGCGGCAGTCATCTTCCTCGCGCGCAGCCTCTGCGGCGAATCGCAGCTCGGTTGGACCAAGGTCTTACAGATGCCCCGCCGAACTCGCTCCTAGCGTTCGCGGCGGGGAGACATCCGTCGTCGCGGCAGGACACATTCGGGAGGAGTCTCGATGAACGCCGGTCCCTGGCTGGTCTCCCTCGCCCTCCTCTCTCCAGCTGCACACGCCGGCCAGGAGGCAGCGCCGCCCGCGGGTGGCGCCGCGACGACGCAGGCCCCCGCGGCCGCCTTGCAGCCCCTCCCCCCGGAGACCACCACCGCGGCTGTCGACGACGGCCCGCTCTTTCCGCTCTGGGGAGACAAGGTCCGCAAGGCGGGCTTCGACCTGCCGCCCGCCTTCGGGGTGATGGTCAACTACTACTACCAGAAGTCGTCGATTCTCATCTCCGACCTGCAGCTGGGCGTGAACAACGGGCCGCTCCACGACGCGAGCTTCATCCAGTTCGGCGAGTCCACGGCGCACGCCAACGCGCTGGCGATCCGGCCGAGCTTCATGCTCTTCCCGTTCCTGAGCTTCTACACGGTCATCTCGAGCGGTAACTCGGAAACCGAGGTCAACATCACCTCGCCGACGACCTTCACCACCAAGGCAACGAGCGGCGCCTTCGTCGTCTCGCTCGGGGCGACCGCCCAGTTCGGCTACAAGGGGTTCTTCGTCGTCGCGGACTTCAACGGGTCGGTGGCGGACGTGGATCGCATCTCCGACCTGATGGGATCGAACCTCCTCTCCTTCCGCGGCGGCTACAACTACAAGCTCGGCCGCTCGGGCCAGTCGTTCTCCTTCTGGCTCGGAACGAGCGGACAGGTCATCGGGCTCGAGACGAACGGGTCGGTCAAGCTGGCCGACGTCATTCCCCCGCCCTCGCAGGTGACGATCGATGGGATCAACGCCCGGTGCGCCGAGTTCCGGCCCAACGACCCCCGCGGCCAGGCCTGCCAGGACATCGCCGGCAAGCTGCAGGCATGGAAGGACGGCACCGAACCGGCGGCGTCGGTCCAGTACGCGCTGAACAAGAAGCCCAAGGACGTGTGGAACATGGTTGCCGGTGTCCAGTATGCCCTGAGTCGCTACTGGTACTTCCGGGTGGAGGTCGGGTTCCTCGGTAGCCGCACCTCGTTCCTGGGCGGCGCCGAGTACAAGTTCGACCTCTGACCCGGGCGATGGTCGCGTTCCCGCTCCGCCTCCTCGGCCTTACCGTCGCCCTCGGGGCGCTGCTGGCCCGTGCCCAGGAGGAGGCAGCTTCGGCCCCTCCCGGGCCTCCGGACGCCGGCGTCGCGGCGCCCGCCTGCGGGAACAGCAGCGAGTGCGTCCTCCGCTTCGACGTGGGCAGCGTGTGCCGCGAGGCGCAGTGCGTGCGCTACCTCGACGGCAAGGACCTCCTCGAGATGATCGGCCTGAAGAAGAGCCGGGGCGTCCTCGAGCCCTACAAGCTCTACCCCTCGATCATCCCGGCCTTCGGCTACACGCCCCAGAACGGCTTCGTCCTCGGCCTCACCACGCTGGCGGGCATCTACCTGGGCAACCCGGAGACGACCACCATCTCTAGCCTCGGCCTGGTGGCGTTCTTCACCACCAAGAGCCAGTTCATCGCCCAGTCGCGGAACGTCGCCATTCTCGAGGGCAACTCGTGGCAGCTGCACGGGGACTACCGGCTGCTCATCACCAACCAGTCGACCTACGGCCTCGGTGGCGACGCCGAGGCGCAGGCGACCGGCTTCTCCGTCGGCGGATACGGGACCACCTCGACCGTCGGCGGTGAGCAGCCCATGGACTTCAACCTGGTGCGCTTCCACCAGTCGGTCCTCAAGCGGGTCTGGGGGCCGGTATACCTCGGAGGGAGCTTCCGCTTCGACCGGTACTACGGGATCAAGGACCAGCTGTATGCGCCGGAGGCCGTCCCGCCGGTCATCACCGCCCACGCGGCGTACAGCCAGCAGTTCGGGTTCCCCACCGGCGCGTACAACGCCTCGGGGCTCGGGCTGGAGGCGGTGTTCGACAGCCGCGACTCCACCATCAACGCCTACCGGGGCTGGTACCTCAACGCCTCCTACCGCTTCTATCCCGAGTGGCTGGGGAGCACGCGTGGCGCGCAGCTCGTCTACGGGGAGGCCCGGACCTACGTCAGCCTGAGCGCCGACGTGCCGAGGAACGTCCTCGCCTTCTGGGTGCTGGCGCAGGGAGTGGCCTCGGGAGAGCTCCCGTACCTCGCCCTGCCCTCCATCGGCTGGGACTTCGCCGGCCGGACCGGACGCGGCTACGTGCAGGGGCGCTTCCGCGGCACCGCGGAGGTCTACGCCGAGGCAGAGTGGCGATTCCGGATCACCAGCAACGGGTTTCTTGGCGGGACGGTCTTCGCCAACGCGTCGACCTTCGCCAGCCCGGCGCTCGGGGTTCCCGGGTACGTCACCTCCGGCGAGGGTCTGTTCTCGCGCATCCGCCCGGCGGGCGGAGTGGGCCTCCGGTTCATGATGAACCGCGAGGCGCGGAACAACGTCACCCTCGACCTCGCCTTCGGCCAGGACTCGGCAGGCATCTACTTCGGGGCAGGCGAGGCGTTCTGATGCGGGTGGTCGGGCTCCTACAGGCCCTGCTCCTCGCCGCCTGCGCCTCCGCGCCCGCGCCGCCGCCGCCACCGGCGGTCGACCCGCATCTGCTCTCGTCGCTCCGCGCCGCGGTCCCGCTCAATGCCATCGGCGTGGGCGAGGACCCGTACGCCACCTGGGCCGGCAGGGCCCCGCCGGCGCCCGCGCCGTCGAGCGTTTGCGGCGTGCGCTTCGAGCCGGACCGGACGCACTACCGGCTGGCGACCTTCGCCAGCGCAAGAGAGGCCGCCGAGCTCGGCTACCGCGTGACCCACACCGGCGCATGCGGGGCCTGCTCGACGCTCCAGGACCTCGCCGTCTACCTGGAGCGACCCGACCTCACGAGCCCGGTGCGCAAGTGCGGGATGCAGGCCGGCACACTGGGGTGCCTCGAGGGGCTCGGCTTCAGCCACGCGTGCGCGCAGATCTGGAACTTCAACGTGCAGAACACCAAGCGCGAGTGCTTCGGCGTCTGCATGCGCAGCTGGATGTCGGGGGAAGCCTCGACCACCGTCGACGGCGGGCTGAACGAGTGCCTGCAGTGCGACGAGGACCGCTCGGGGCCGGTGTTCAAGGCCGTGGCTGGCAGGACCCGACGGAACTCCGGCATCCGGTCGTCCATCGAGCGACCCGACGCGCAGGTGTCGCACGTGGTGCACGACTATCTGCCGCCTCCGGACGATGGCGGACGGTGACGGACCTCGTCGTGTCGAACGAGTGAGGCCCGCCCCCCGGACGTCGCCCTGCGTCGACGTCGACCGGTCACGATTCCGATGGACTCCAGGGCCCGTGAGCGCAAGTGTGGCCGTGTCCGATGAGCCCGCGTCTCGAGGGCCTCGCCGGTCCCGTAGCGTCGTGGGGAAGGGCTCGTTCCCAGGGAGGACACATGCTCCGTTCAAGTAACGTGCTGTCGACGTTGATCGCCGCGACCGCGCTCCTGGTCTCGGGCGTCGCATTCGCGGATTCGAATGCGCCCAAGGAATGCAAGGCCGACGTGAAGAAGCTCTGCCCCAAGGTCAAGGCCGGGCACGGCGCAGTCCTCGTCTGCCTCGAGCAGAACGCCGACAAGGTCTCCCAGAAATGTCAGGGGAGCCTGACCGACAAGGCTCAGGCGATCCAGGGTGCCTGCAAGCCCGAGCTGGACAAGTTCTGCGCGACCGTTGAGCACGGCCAGGGCCGGCTTCTGCAGTGCCTCGCTCAGCACGAGGCCGACATGGGCGCCGACTGCAAGGCGTTCTGGGGCGCGGCCAAGAGCAAGGCCAAGAGCGCGGCGAAGTAGCCCAGGACGACCGGAGTCGCCCCGGAGCTGGAGTCCCTCACTCGGACTTCTGCAGACACGACAGGCAGAGGACGGCGGTCGGGTCGGCGAGCAGACGCTGCCGTCCGAGCGCGCCGCCGCATCCCTCGCACAGACCGAATCGGCCCTCTTCGAGCTTGAGCAGTGCGGCGTCGATCTCCGCAAGCTCTCGTTGCCCGCCCTCCGTCAGTCGAGGTTCCTCGGCGCTCCTGGCGAGCTTGTTGCGCACGGCGAAGAGGCGGGCCTGGACGTCTTTCTCGAAGGTGGTCACGGTGGGGTCGGCTCCAGCACCCCTTGAAGCAAGGGATGGACCAAGACCTTCAGGGCGCAACCATGATGGGCTTCGTCGTCCTGTGGAGGAGTGATGTGGTCACGCTTCCCATCATCAGTCTCGCGAGCGCACCCTTTCCGCTTCTCCCGAGAATCGTCAGATCGATGTCGAGGCGCTCGGCGATCTCGAAGAGGGTCCGGGTCGGCTCACCCACCTCCACGAAGGCGACCACCCGGATGCCCAGGCCGCGGATCCGGTCAGCCTCACGCTCCAGCGCGCGGCGGGCCCCCAGGACCTGGGTCTCGGTCGGAGCCATGACGTCGACGGGAATGTCGAGGGGTCGGAGAACCGTGACGATGACGACGCGCGCCCCATACCGGCCGGCCAGATCCTCCGCCAGGGTCAGCGCCCGCTTGGCGGGGGCCGAGTCGTCGTAACCCACCAGGATGTTGCGGATCTGCATGGCCGGCTCTCCGTCGTCCGCGTCCGGGGGGCAGAGCTGCATCCGCCGTACCTGAACCCCGGCGCGCACCGAAAGGGCCAGGAGCGCGCAGGAACGAGGTTCCTCGGTTCTTCCGCCCGCATCTCCTGCGGGAGCTGCGGCTCCCGAACCCACCAGAGCGAGCGCGCTCACCCCCCCGGCCGGTCTCAGACCTGCGTCTTCGGAGGAGTCGAGCGGTGGGCCGAGGGCGCCGGGAGCTTCCGAACTGCACGAGCGGTCCGGGGGCTCGGTCCGCCGAGCTGCCCCAGAGCAGGGCCCGGGTGCACCCGACGGAGGTCGGTGGACGCACGCCGCCGTGGGAAATGATCGACCCTTCCCTTGCGCTCCGCCTGTGTCCCTCGGCCGATGAGCTCCAGGAGGTCGGAGATGGTCACGATCCCCACCAGCTTCCCTCTCTCGACGACAGGGAGGCAGCCGACGGAACGCGTGCGGAGCAGATTCGAGGCCCGACGAACCGTGGTGCGTGGCTCGACACGGGCGGGGTTGGGGCTCATGGCCTCGCGAACGGTGTGGGCCGGACCTGGCCGCTCGCCAAGCGCCGCGAGATCTCCCGCGGCGACGACGCCGGTGATTGCCCTTCCCTCGACGACCACCAGGTGATGAATCCCTGCGACTCGCATCCTCTCGGCGGCGGCGTCGAG
>CAZDSB010000340.1:0-3664 GCA_964507515.1 uncultured Myxococcaceae bacterium | reverse complement strand
CCGACGACGTACAGCTCCACGCGGTTGCAGGTGGAGATGAGCAGCGCCTCGGACGGGGCCTGGGCGGCGAGCTGGAGCAGCTCCGTCTGGCGGTCCTCGGGTAGGGCGAGCCGCTCCCGGACGTCCACCGGAGCGGTGTGGTGCGAGAGGCCCACGCAGATCAGCGGGGGGCTCACCGCGTCACCCACGGTCCGTACCGGCTGACGAAGGACACCACCAGGACGCAGAAGCCGGCCATGGTGAGGAGCGCGACCCGGCGACCGCGCCAGCCGGCGAGGATGCGCAGCTGCAGCACCACCCCGAAGGCCATCCACGCGACCACCACGGCGAGCTCGGCAGGGCTCCAGCGCCCGTCGGGCCGGAGCCGCGACTGGATCCACGCCCCGGTGAGGAGGGTGAGTGACAGGGCGATGAACCCCCAGGCGACGAGGCGCCGGTTCAAGTCATCGAGCAGCTCGAGCGAGGGGACCCGCCGGAAGAACGGACCGAAGCGCTTGCCCTTCAGCATCCGCTCGACGACGAGGTACACGCCCGCCACCGCAGTCGCGACACCGAACACCGCCAGCCCCGCCAGCGCCACGGCGATGTGGACCGGGAGCAGCGGCTGCCGGAGGCTCGCGGCCAGCTCCGGGCCGGGGGCGGACATCCACAGGCTCGGCACCAGCACGGCGACCGCAGCCGGAGAGAGGAAGGCGCCGAGCAGCGCCGCGCGGGCGCGGAGGTCCACCACCAGGAAGACCGCCACCAGCAGGAAGGAGAGCAGGCTCACCACCTGGCCGAACCCCGAGGGAACCCACCGTTGCGCCGAGAGCAGCAGCGCGAGGCCGATGCCGTGCAGCACCCAACCGCCGAGGGTCAGCCCGCGCGCGGTCCACGCCAGTCCCTTCCACCTCTGGACGAGGAGCGCCAGGTAGGCGAGGGCCCCGAGCGCGTAGGCGTGGAAGGCGAGGGTGAAGCAGGCGCGAACCATGGCTCAGAGCTTGTTGAGCAGATAATCGGCCAGGAGCGAGGTCTCGGTCGGGGCCGCCCCGACGTCGGGCACCTGCACGACGTAACCGCTCTCGACGTCGTAGGCGCTCTCGCCGGAGACCACCGAGTCCGCGAGCCGCTCGGCGCCGAGCTCCGTCAGCTGTGCGTCGGTCTTCACCTTCTTGAGGAGCTGGTGCTCGTCCGGCCCGGAGACCAGCGACTTCACGTGCACGGCCGGCTCGACCGGGTACTTCACCGTCTCCCCCGAAAGGACCAGCGCGTGCTCGCGGACGTCGGCCTGGTCGGAGGTGGCCCACTCCTCGAGGGTGCTCTGTGGAAGAAAAAGCTTCACGGGTCCCGGGACCTTAGCAAACGAGGGGATGCGGACTGGTCACCTCCCGTGTACATCATCGGTCCCCGCGGGGCCCGCCCGGGCTCGGCGGCGTATTAGGAGGAGCAATGGCTGGGGTGGATACGTTCAACGTCACTGATGCTGAGTTCAAGACCTCGGTCCTCGAGTCGCAGGAGCCGGTCCTGGTGGATTTCTGGGCTCCCTGGTGCGGGCCGTGCAAGGCGATCGCTCCGGCGCTCGACGAGCTGGCCACCCGCTACAAGGGGAAGATGAAGGTCGCCAAGCTCAACGTGGACGAGAACCAGGAGACCGCCCAGAGCTACGGCATCCGGAGCATCCCGATGCTCCTGGTCTTCAAGGGCGGGAAGGTCGTCGACCAGATCCTCGGCGCCGTCCCGAAGTCCAAGCTCGAGGAGAGCTTCAAGAAGCACTCCTAGACAGATGCCGGAAGCCCCGCCCCGGTGACTACTTGGCGAAGCGCCAGGGATCGTCGGGTGAGGTGACCTTCATCAGCTCCCAGGCGGCGAGCGCGTCCACCACCCGGTCCAGCTCCGAGGTGAGCGACCGGGCGCGGGGCGATCCCAGGTACCCCTCGGCGAACTTCCGCAGCTGCTCGCCGAGGAAGAGCCGGGCCAGGGCCACCTCGGTCTGCCGGAAGAACTCGAGGAAGCGGAGGCCCATGCCCGTGCGGCCGGTGCGGTCGCCCTCCGTCTCCTGGCGGAGCACCTCCACCCGGGCCTCGACGGCGGGTCCGGTGGGCTCCACCTGGAAGCGGACCAGCATCTCGGTCCCCACAGGGAGGAAGAAGCTGCTCCTGAGGAACGCCCCGCTCACGCTGACGTTCGTCGACTGGAGCGTGGCGGAGAAGCGACGGCTCTCCCCTTCCCCGATCCACAGGACGAAGGGGACCGCGAGCTTCGCCCGGGGGAATGCTCGGTGCTCCGGACCCTCGTCCTGGGTGTCGAGCTCGATGCGCGGGCCAACCATGTCGGACCGGTGGAGCGCGGTGGAGAGCCCCTCGCGGGACCCCGATCCTCTGGACACTTCTCCCGAGCGGCTGCGGCTCCCGTTCGCTTTGGCCATGGCTTGTCCCCCGCTTTCATATCACCATGCCGGCCGTTCACGTCTTCGAAGCACTGACTCGAGACAGCGATGCTCGGCAACCTTCTGAAGCCGGAGTTCGAGGAACTGATCCAGGCGAAGGACTACGCGACGCTCCGCGAGGCCTTCTCGGACATGGACCCACCCGACATCGCGGAGGTCATCGAGGACCTTCCGCCGGAGGATTCGGGCGTCATCTTCCGTGTGCTCCCGCGTGACACCGCGACACAGGTGTTCGAGTACCTCCCGCTGGATCAGCAGACCGAGGTGGTGGACGCCCTCGGCACCGGCCAGATGGCGGGTGTGTTCGAGGGGATGGCTCCGGACGACCGGACCCGTCTCTTCGAGGAGCTCCCCGCCGAGGTGACGAAGCGGGCGCTGAGCACGCTCAGCCCCGACCAGCTGAAGATCGCGCGTCAGCTCCTGGGATACCCGGAGGGCAGCGCCGGGCGCTTCATGACGCCCCGGTACGTCGCGGTCCGGCCCGAGTGGTCCGCCCGCGAGGCGCTCGACTACATCCGCGATCACGGCACGGGCGTGGAGACGCTCAACGTCATCTACGTCACCGACGACAAGGGCGTGCTGCTCGACGACCTCCGGCTGCCGATCCTGGTCCTGGCCAAGCCGGACCAGAAGGTCTCCGACCTGAACGACGCCTCGCTGGTGAGCATCCCCGCGACCGCCACGCGCGACGAGGTGGTGGCGACCTTCGAGAAGTACGACCGGATCGCGCTGCCGGTCACCGACTCGCGCGGCGTGATGGTGGGAATGATCACCGTCGACGACGTCCTCGATGTCGCCGAGCAGAAGGCCACCGAGGAAATCCAGGGACTCGGCGGTGTCGAGGCCCTCGAGGCGCCGTACCTCGACGTGGGCTTCGGCTCGATGGTGAAGAAGCGCGGCGGATGGCTCTCCGCCCTCTTCCTCGGCGAGATGCTGACCGCCACGGCGATGAGCGCCTTCGAGGACGAGATCGCCAAGGCGGTCGTGCTCTCGCTCTTCCTGCCGCTGATCATCTCCTCGGGCGGCAACTCCGGATCTCAGGCCACGTCGATCATCATCCGCTCGCTCGCGCTGCGGGAGGTGAAGCTGCGCGACTGGTGGCGCGTCGCGAGCCGCGAGATCGCGTCGGGCGTCGCACTGGGATGCCTGCTGGGGTCCATCGGCTTCCTGCGCATCGTGGTCTGGGAGAAGGCCTTCCACCTCTACGGCGAGCACTACATCCTGGTGGCCATCACCGTG
>CAZDSB010000339.1:0-4352 GCA_964507515.1 uncultured Myxococcaceae bacterium | reverse complement strand
CGAGGACCCGGACGGTCTCGCCCGTTTCGACCGAGACCCGGAAAAGACGCGGGCTCCCTCCCTGATTCGCGGCGGTGACGATGGAGCGACCATCGGGCGACCACACCGGAGCTCCGCGCAGCTCGAGTGACTCGCTGACGTTGCGGAGACCGGTTCCGTCGAGGTTCATGATCAGGAGACGAGTCGTCCGCCCGGCGTCGACGGAGAACGCGATCTGGCCGCCTTTCGGTGCGATGGCCGGGCCGCCGATGATCCGAGCTTGCGTGGACGTCCAGAGCTCGTGCGTCTGTCCACCGACGAGCTTCCAGATTCGCTCGGCTGTCCCGTCCGACGAGACGTAGAGGAGGAAGTCTGCCCCGAGGATCGGAGAACGCCCGTGCGCAGTGGGCAGGGGAACTCTCAGTGCTTCGCTGATGGGCAAGGGGGGCGAGCCGAGTGGCACGCGCCACAGCGATGGCCGGATCTGGGTCGAGGTGGCAACCAGCCGGCGACCGTCGCGGCTGGCGGCGAGCGACGTCCATCGCTCGACACCTGAGCTCAGGCGGTGGGGGATGCGGCGCTCGGTATCCAGCCCGTAGATCCACGGCCCCGTACCGTCGGTTCCGGTGGCGAGGTAGAGGAGGGTGGAGCGATCGACAAAGGTCGGATAGCTCACCCGGGAGTTGTGGAAGGTGATTCGCTCCGGAGCTCCACCGGTGGGACGGATCCTCCAGAGGTCCATCTCGTTCGGTGGATATCCCTGGACGAAGTAGAGGTACGAGCCGTCCGGCGACCAGGTCGGAAAGTGCGAATGCAGCGGAACCTGCGCGCCATACAGCGGGCGGGTCGCGGCACCGTCCGAGGTCACGAACATCGGGTCCCCGGGGGCGGCGGTGTGGTAGGCGAGCTGGCGTCCATCGGGGGACCAGCCGATCTCCGCGACGTTCTCCAGCGCGAGCCTGGGCTCACCGCCGGACGTCGGTACGACCCAGGTGCTGATCGAACGCTTGTTCGCGGTGTCCGAAGCGCCCACCCAGAAGAAGAGGCGGGCGCCGTCGGGCGAGAACTCGACGGTCCGGATCTCCCGGTTGACCAGTTGCTCCGGAACGAGCCCCGACGTCAGGTTGAGGAACGTTCCGGTCCCGATCCGGGTGACGAAGACGTCGACCTGACCATCGCGGGCCGAGAGGAACGCCACCTGCTGACCGTCGCGGGAGATCGCCGCGGAGTGCTCGGCCCCTGCGAAGTCGGTCAGGCGCTGATACCGAGCGCTGGCCAGCGGGTTGCGCCAGAAGTAGTCGGCCTCCTGGAGACGATCCAGGACGACTCCGACGCTGGCGAGGACCGCGGCCACCAGCGCGGAAACCGCCAGGACGAGCATGAAGCGACCGCGCCGGGTCCGTCGCCACAGGCCGCCCGCGAGCGCGCGCGCCAGCGCGAGCGCGTCGGGATATCGCGTGTCTGGATCGCGGCAGAGCGTGCGACCCAGGACCTCCTGCGCCCGGGCCGGTGCTCCGGCGGGGAGAGGCACGCGATCCCCGTCCGGTCCGAGCCTCTCCGGGAGCCGACCGAAGAGCATCTGGTGTAGCACCACCCCGACCGCCCAGAGATCGGCGCGCGCATCGGTCTCCGCTCCCACGTCCTGCTCGGGAGCCATCGTGGCGGGAGTTCCGCCGGCGATGCGGGTCGGAGCCTCCGGAGCGTCCGCGTCCGCCTCGAGACCGGCGAGGCCGAAGTCGAGGACCTTCACCCGGCCGTCCCGCAGCACGACGATGTTCTCGGACTTGAGGTCGAGATGGAGGACCCCGCGGGAGTGGGCGTAGACCAGCGCCCGTGCAACCTCCCCGGCAATCTCCCAGGCACGCTCGGGGGGCAGCGGCCCCGAGACAAGCCGGGCCTGGAGGGACTCTCCGTCCAGCAGCTCAAGGACGAGGAACGGAGCGTCGTTCCAGATACCCCAGTCGTACGCGGTGACGATGTGGGGGTGGTTCAGACGGGCCGTCGCTCGCGCCTCGCGATAGAAGAGCTCCAGCTCCGGATCGGTCAGGCGCCGGCGGCGCTTCAGGAGCTTGATCGCCACCGGCCGGGAGAGCACCCGGTCCCGCGCCTCGAAGACCCGGGCGAAGCCGCCCCGCCCGAGCTCGCGGACCACCTCGAAGCGTCCGGCGACGACGACTCCGGGCCCGAGCTCCTCGGTGCGCGCGAGGTCCTCCTCCGCCGGAGTCCGGGCCACGCGGCGCAGGAGCGACTCGAGCGCCGAAGGCTGCGGATCGTCCAGGGGTGGGGTGTCGCCGCCGAAGTCCATCGTCGACTGCGCTGTGCCGGGCTCATCCATGGAGGCGCCCCGCCACTATCTCGCCGACCGCTCGGTGCGCGGAAGCCGTGCACGTCGCTCATACCAGGCGTCCTGGCTCCGCCTCTGTCGACGAACGGGATTGCGCGCGCCGCGTGGCCGACACCCGGGTGGTACGTTCAGGAGGTGGACGCGCTGGAGGCAGAAGTCGCTCGCCTGCTCGAGAGGGACGATCTCCGGGCGGCGGCGGCGGCGATCCTCCGCGGGTATGGACCGTCCATCCTCTCCTACCTCGCGGCGCTCGCCCGGGATGAGGATCGGGCCGACGACACGTTCTCCCAGTTCTGCGAGGACCTCTGGCGTGGCCTGCCGGGCTTCCGTCGCGACGCGTCGGTCCGGACCTGGGTCTACACGCTGGCTTGGCACGCCTGGCTCCGGAACGAGCGCGACGCCTTCCGCCGCCACGGGCGTCCACTCGCCACCGATGAGCTCTCCAGGCTGGCGGCCGAGGTCCGGTCGACCACCGCCCTGCACCTCCGATCCGAGGCGAAGGACGCGGTCGCGCTCCTCCGGATGCAGCTTAGCCCTGCCGAGCAATCCCTCCTGGTCCTGCGGGTCGATCGCGCCCTCTCGTGGTCGGAGGTGGCCACGGTGATGTCCACCCCGGAAGAGCACCTCGATGCACAGACCGTCGCTAAGCGGTTCCAGCGGGTGAAGACGAAGCTCCGCAAGCTCGCCGAGGATGCGGGACTCCTCGGACGGACCTAGCGCCCTCCCGTCGCTGACCGGATCTTCGTCGCATCGCGTCGACATGCGGCCCTCGGGATCGGAGACCGGCGGACCGGTCTTGACCTCGTTCCGGTCAAATGAGGCGCCACCCGTCTCTGCCTCCCCGAAAGGGAGGAACCGGATGGAACACACGAAGGAGTGGAGGGCAGGGCCGACGGGTCGGGCTCTCGGGGTCATTGTCGCAGCCGCACTGGCGGCGGGCGGCTGTGGCGACCGCGAGAGCGTCGGGAGCGTGAGCTCGTCCATCGCAGCACGCGCCGGAACACGGGAGCCAGAGAAGGCCGCTCACGGCCGGCCAGTAGGCCACTACGGGGCGGAGGTACCGCTGGCCTACTACGACCTGTCGTTCGTGTTCTCGAAGCGAACCGGCGGAATCACTCCACCGGTCCAGGCGCGGATCTTCGCCTACATGGGACTCGCCCTGTACGAATCGCTCGTCGGAGGGATGCCACATCACCGTTCCATCGCCCGTCGCCTCGACGGAGTCGGGAATCTCCCGAGAGCGCAAGGGCGCTACCACTGGCCGCTCGTCGCCAGCGCTGCGCTGGCCGAGGTGATGCGGGGGCTGTGGGGGGATGCCACGAACGTCGCGGCCCAGAACATCGCCGACATCGACGCGCTCGAGGCGTCCTGGGAAGCGGCAGCGGGCAACGTCCCCTCTGCGCTCCGCCGCCGTTCCATCGAGTTCGGGCGTGCGGTGGGGGCAGCGGTCTTCGAGACTTCCAAGGACGACGGAGAGCACCGGGCCTACCTCACCAACGTCTCTCCGGACTACGTCCCACCGGTCGGGCCAGGTCTGTGGGTCCCGCTCCCCGGACAGATGGCGCTCCAGCCGTTCTGGGCCGACCGGATGACCGCCTTCGTCAGCCCGGCGGCCTCGTGCAATCCAGCGCCGCCGGCCTACTCGGAGACGCCGGGCTCGACGTTCCACGACCAGGCGCTGGAGGTTTACGAGGTGTCCACGCACCTGACGCCGGAGCAGCTGACCATCGCCCACTTCTGGGCCGACGGACCGGGTTCCATTGGGGGGCCTGGACATTCGCTGTCCACGACCAGCGAGGTGCTGGTCGAGGTGGGGGCAAATCTCGAAGAGGCCGCCGAGGCCTTCGCCCGGGTCGGGATCGCGGATGCCGACGCGCTCCTGTCCTGCTGGTCCGCCAAGTACGTGGACAACCGGATCCGTCCCATCACCTACGTGCGAAACGTGATCGACCCCGCGTACACGACGCCGCTGCCCACCCCGCCGTTCCCGGAATACACCTCCGCGCACTCGGTCCAGACGGCGGCGGCG
>CAZDSB010000338.1:0-2710 GCA_964507515.1 uncultured Myxococcaceae bacterium | reverse complement strand
GGAGGCCTGGCGCTGGCCCCCTCTGGTTCACGGCGTAAGGCGTTCCAAGGTGCCGACCGGCGCTGGTGGATCGTCGTCCTCCGCCGTCATGAGCTGGAGCATTTTCTCGTAGGTCTCCGGCGGCAAGCCCTTCTCCAGCCGCCCCAGCACCGCTTCCAGCTCCTGCTGCACTGCCTGCTGCACCCGCGGACCGTACCGGCGTGGGGCCTTGCGCTCCAGCCGCCATGCAGCGGCTCGCCAGTCCTCGCTGGCCGCTTTGGCGACCAGAGCCACGTCCCGCGATTCGCTTTCCGCTTGCGCCTTCTCGACCTGGCTGAGGAACTTCCGGTAGCGCCCCCGCTTCTGGTCTCGCCCATGGTGCATCCAGCGGTACAAGGTGGTCCGGTGGATGCCCGCCGCGGTGGCCGCCACCTCGAGGTAATTCCCGGCTCTGATCAGATCGCAGACCTTCTGCGTGACCAGCGGATCCAGCTTTGGTCTACCCATCGGTCACGGACCTCCGTCCGTGCGACAAGGGGTTCTTGCGTCGCGAGCCTAAGCTGCTACAGCGGAATCGCGCACGCGAGGCAAACGAGTTACCCCTCGGGTGATTGCGGCGCCGGGGGGCCCCTAACTGGGGCCCTCCGCTTTTCTGCCCGCTGCTACCCATGGCCGACCTTCAGCTGCCATCGTGCCCACCTGGCGCGCACCACGTCGCAGTACTTCGGGTCCAACTCCACCAGCAGCGCCTTGCGCCCGGTGCGGGCAGCGGCGATCAGGGTGCTCCCCGATCCCCCGAAGGCATCGAGCACCACCTCGCCGGCCTCGGTGGAGTTCCTGTCCTCCGGTGCACCGCAGGACACTGGGGAGTGTCCTCCGGTCCCCCGTTCCGTGTGCGAACAGGCAGGGAATCGGGCCTGGTCAGCGAGGTCAGCGCAACTGCGCAGAGTTCAGGCTCGAAAGGGCCAGGGCGCGTAGGGCGGCGTGGAGCGGCTGTGTTAAACGCCGTCCCGGGGATGTTCTACTGGACGAAGAGAGTGGCTCCCCGGAGGACACGGATCTAGAACGGATTTCTCTCCGTGGTCCGAGAATCAAGTACTTACGCGACCCGTTCGTGATCGAGAGTGGTGGCCAGACGCAGTTACGAACTCTCTCTGTGTTAACTGCGTGCGAGTGTTGAAGGTAGTTAACTCAGCTCGAGACCCCCGCGCCGCCCTCGAGCGCAGGCTTGGAGCGTCGGCAGCGACGGGCAAGTCGGCGGTTTCACGGCTCCGGGTTCGCCAGGCGAAGACAGTCGAAGATCGACTCGAAGTGCGCGTCAGCCGGACGCGGTCATCGGGCAACTTGGCCTCGGGTCATACGCACGAGACCAATAGTTCTTTTCCCCAGACTTAATGGTATCCCCTTTGCGTATGGTTTATGGTTGCGTGCAATAACAACGTCATCGTCGGATTCACTTCTGACGCGTCAACTCGACGTAGTAGACATCCCACCATGGTGAGGTCGTCCGTTGCGCGGTGAAAAACGTCGTGTATCGGCCGTTCTTCTCTCTTGTTAAGCACAGAGGGGTGCGGACGTCATGTGCTGCACCGCGCGGGAAGACCTCGGGTTTGAGGGCACGAGGCGCATCGGCTCGAGCGTCACTGCCATCCGACCTCGCCCTTCACCGTCTCCAGGAGCGCCTTCGGGTCGTACGCGACCCCTTTCGCGAAGACTCGCTCCACGTTCTCGATGTCCTCGATCCGCTGCGCGGGATTGCCGCGCACGACCAATAGGTCAGCCTCCTTGCCGGGCTGAAGGCTGCCGGTCCTGCTCTCGATTCCGAGGAAGGTCGCGCCGTTCATCGTGGCGACCCGGATCGCGTCGACAGGGGCGTACCCGAACCGGAGGACGAGGTTCTCCACCGCCTCGTGATCGGCCCGGCCCGGGACGGTCGCCAGCGCGCCCGCGTCGGAGCCGAGCACCAGCGTGCCTCCCGCCTTCACGAACCCGTTCACGAACCGGGCGTAGCGGGCGAGGTCGTCTTCCCCCGGCGTCGGGGCCGGCTTGAAGCGGGCGAGGACCTTCGTCAACCGCTCCCGCGCCGACGGATCGTAGAGCTCGCCCACCGCGGGCGGCAGCGGCCTGAGGAGCCGGGCCGGCGTCGCCGTCAGCACCACGTGCCTCTCCGCCAGAGTGCGCACCAGCGCCTGCGTCTTCGGACCGTTCATGTCCTTCTCGAGGCCTTCCTGCGTCTCGAAGCAGCCATGCTCGATGTTGTCGATTCCCATCTCCGCGGCCTCGCGACAGCTCACCGAACCGAGGTGGGCCGTGACCCGCAGCTTGAGGCGATGGGCCTCGTCGATCATCGCCGCCAGGACGTCCTTGCGGGCCCACTGGTATGCCTTGAAGAACGTGAAGCCCTCGGAGGCCCAGTAACGGATGGCCCTGCGCGCCTGCTCGACGTCCTGGACGTTCATCGCGCCGAGGGCGGGATCGTCGCCGCCCGAGAAATACGGGCTGGTGAGGTGGATCTCCGGACCGGGGAGCTCGCCGGAGTCGATCCGCTGCTTCAGCCTGAGGTCCATGTACGGGAAATCCGTCCCGGCGGTCCGCAGTGTGGTGACGCCCTGCGCGAGGTACATCCGCGGAAAGCTGAAGTGCTCCGGATGGCTGATGCCGACGCCGCCCTCGACCTCGAAGAGCCAGAAGAGGTGCTCGTGGAGCATCACCAGCCCGGGCAGCACGGTGC
>CAZDSB010000337.1:0-6986 GCA_964507515.1 uncultured Myxococcaceae bacterium | reverse complement strand
GCCGGGCAATCGCAACCCGGAGCCGGACGAGATCCAGGCCTGCCAGCCCTTCCTCGAGGCCCAGCTGCACGCGATCCGGCCGTCGGTCATCATCGCGCTGGGCAAGTTCGCCGCGCAGACGCTGCTCCGCTCCGACACGCCCATCACCCGCCTCCGCGGCCACTGGCGCGAGTACGTCGGCATTCCGCTCATGCCCACGTTCCACCCCGCCTACCTGCTCCGCAACCCGGCCGAGAAGAAGGCCGCCTGGGCGGACCTCCAGGCGGTCATGGCGCGCTTCCCGAAGCCGGCCAGCTGACGCAGACTGCGCGGCCGTGCCTCGAGGTCGCCTCGACATCCAGACCATTCGCTGCGCCGCTCTCGCCGGCAATCCGCGCGGGGATCCCGCGGAGCGCCCGTGCCCGGTCTACCTCCCCGAGGGCTACGCGCCGGGTGGTCCCCGCTACCCGGTGGTGGTCCTGCTCCATGCGTTCATGGGGTCGGCGCTCGGCTGGTTCAACGCCGCGCCGTTCACGCCGGGCATCGTCGATCGCCTCGACGCGCTGTTCGCCTCCGGCGTGCCGCCGTTCATCACCGTGTTCCCCGATGGCTTCACCTCGCTCGGCGGCAGCCAGTGGATGGACTCCCCGGGAAACGGGGCGTACGGGCAGATGCTGGTGCAAGACGTGCTGGGCCACGTCGACCGGACGTACGCGACGCTCCGCTCGCCGTCCGCGCGCGCGGTGGCGGGGCGGAGCTCGGGCGGGTACGCCACCTGGCAGCTGACGCGGCGGTTCCCCGGAGTGTTCGGGCACATCGCCTCGCACTCGGCCGATTCCTACTTCGAGTACTGCTACCTGACCGAATTCCCGAAGGCGGCCTCCGCGCTCGTGCGCGCTGGCGGTGTGCAGCCGTGGTGGGAGGGGTTCCAGCGGCGGATCCGCGAGACGCGGATGGCCGGCGACGACCACGCGGTGGTGAACCTCCTCGCGATGTCCGCGGCGTACTCGCCGGATCCGGAACGACCGCTCGGCGTGGCGCTGCCGTTCGACCCGACGACGGCGCGCCTGGACTCGCGGGTGTGGGACTGCTGGCTGGCGGAGGATCCGGTTCGCTTCGTGGAGCGCGATCCCGACCCGTTCCGGTCGCTGGAGAGCGTCTTCATCGACTGCGGCACGCGCGACGAGTTTGGCCTGAACTGGGGGGCGAGGATGCTGGCCCGGATGGTGACCGGGGGGCGCGCGACGGTCGTCCACGAGGAGTACGACGACGGCCACATGGGCACGGTGTACCGGTACGACCGCTCGCTGGCGTTTCTCGGTGGGCGCCTGGAGCGTTCCTCGGGCTGAGCGCCGGCCCCGCACTCCGACCGGTGACATCCCCACGCCGAACGTGCTAGCCGCGCCTGCGTGGCGAGAGACCCCTACGGACTGGAGCGCGTCGTCGGCGAGCCAGGTGTGCTGCCCCAGCGCGCGGAGCGACTCGACCCGTCACTTCCGGTTCGCCCCGACGAGATGCTCATCGACGTGGAGAGCCTCAACGTCGACGCCGCGTCCTTCAAGCAGATCCGCGAATCCTGTGGCGGTCAGGCCGAGGCGGTGATCGCGCGCGTCCAGGAGATCGTCCGGACGCGGGGGAAGATGCAGAACCCGGTGACCGGATCGGGGGGGATGCTCCTCGGACGGGTGCGCGAGGTCGGCCCGGAACATCCGGCGCAGGGCAAGGTGAAGCCGGGCGAGCGCATCGCGACGCTGGTGAGCCTCTCACTCACGCCGCTGGTCATCGACGAGGTCCGCGGCATCCGGATGGAGGTGGACCGGGTCGACGTGCGAGGTCGCGCCATCCTGTTCGCCAGCGGGATCTGGGCCCGTGTGCCGGACGACATGCCGGAGACGCTGGTGCTCGCCGCGCTCGACGTGTGTGGGGCGCCGGCGCTGGTGGCGCGCCATGCCCGGCCGGGCATGCGGATCGCGGTGCTCGGTGCGGGGAAGAGCGGGGCGCTGTGCCTCGCCCAGGCCCGGAAGAGCACCGGGGGGAAGGGTCAGCTGCTGGCGCTCGACGTCTCGGAGAAGGCGCTCTCGGCGCTGGCCGAGCTCGGCGTCTCCGACGTGAGCCTCCGCATGGACGCGACGAAGGCGGTGGACGTGCTGGAGGCAGTCCGGAAGGCCACCGGCGGTGCGCTGTGCGACCTGGTGATCAACTGCGCCTCGGTGCCCGGGACGGAGATGGCCACGGTGCTGTCCACGCGCGACGGCGGGACGGCCATCTTCTTCTCGATGGCGACATCGTTCACAGCGGCGGCGCTGGGCGCGGAGGGAGTGGGGAAGGACCTGACGATGCTCATCGGCAACGGGTACGTGCCGGGGCATGCGGACCTGACCCTCGACCTGCTCCGGAGCGACACGCGGCTGCGCGAGTTCTTCGCCGCTCGATACCTCTGAGTGCCCGGTCGCCGCGCCGGCCTGCGTCTCGGGACCAGGCTCGCGCGAGCGGGATCCGGGCTCAGGTCGTGCTCACGGCGAAGCGACATCCGGTGAACAAGGACCAGCGGCGAGAGATCGCGGCCGGATCTACCGGGGTCCACACTCAGGTCCGTTCTGGAGAGGATTCACGGATGGACCGACGACCGCCGCCGTTGGCGAACATCATCACTCTTGGCGTTCGAGATTTCGACGCGCAACGAGACTTCTACCGACGACTCGGCTGGCCGCAGGCGTTTGACTCGGACGACTTCGCGGTCTTCGAGTTGCGAGGGGCGCTCCTGGCGCTGTTCCCCGTCGACAAGCTCGCCGCCGATAGCAACGCGCAGCCAGAGCTGGGCCGCGGCGGGATCCGGTTCAGCGTCATCATCAGCGTCGACACCCCCGAAGAGGTCGACGAGCTGGCGGCGCGCGTTCGCCAGGCAGGCGGGAAGCTGACGAAGGATCCGGTCGACGCCGAGTTCTTCACGGGCCGCGACGCCTACTTCGCGGACCCGGAAGGAAATTTCTGGGAGATCGCCTATGCCCCTCCCGAAAACCCGGTCGTCGCTGCTTCCCGTCGAGCAGCGGGTATGTCGTCTCGTCCGGGCAGTGGCCGAAGCCCGGCCCGGTGACTCTGGACGAGATCCTGGGGGTGATCGGCTCGTGTCAGCTGACCGAGCGCATCAGCCTCTCGAGCGCCGCCTGGTCGTTCCTTCCCAGTGCGTCCTCTGCCAGCAGGCTGTCCCGGTCCCGGTAGATGCTCGCGACCGCGGCGATCCGCCCCTTCTGCCGGTAGGCGATGAGGGCGTTCCGGTCCTTCAGCGAGCCCGCGACCTGGGCCGCGTCCCACGCCTCGGCGTGGCCCACGTAGTTGATGGGCACGTCGTAGTGCTGGCTCCAGAAGAAGGGCACGTGGCCGTAAGGCGCGCCGATCCCGAGCATGTCCCGCGCCGCCGCCTGCCCGTGCTGCTCGGCGACGACCCAGTGCTCGATGCGCCAGGACTCGTCTCCGCGCGGGAAGCGGGCGATGTCGCCGGCCGCCCAGATGCCCGGCGCGCTCGTCCGGAGATTCGCGTCGACCACCACGCCCCTGTCCACCTTCAGCCCGCTCTTCTCGGCGACCGAAAGGTTGGGCCGCACGCCCACGCCCATCACCACGAGATCCGCCGGGACCGTCGACCCGTCGTCGCAGGTCACCGCCGACGCGGCGATGGTCGCCGGCTTCCGGCCGAGCCTGAACTGCACGCCCTTCTCTTCGTGCAGCGACTGGACGAAGGTGCCCACCTCGGGGCCGAGGGTGCGCTCCAGCGGCCGGCCCTCCGGCGCGATGACCGTCACCTCCACCTTCCGCGCCCGTAGCGACGCCGCCACCTCGAGCCCGATGAAGCTCGCGCCGATCACCACCGCCTTCTGGCCCGGCCGGAGCGCCGCGACGATGCCCTTCATGTCCGGAAGCGTCCGGAGCAGGTGCACGTGCGGCAGGTCCGCTCCCGGGATGGGCAGCCGGATGGCCGACGCGCCGGTGGCGAGCAGCGCGACCCCGTACGGGATGGACCGCCCGCCGGCGAGGTGCGCCACCCGCCCGCCCGGGTCGAGCCGCGCGACCTCGCCGTCGATCAGCTCGATGCGGTTCGCCTCGTAGTACTCACCGCCGCGGATCGGCAGCCACTCGTCCGGCGCGCTCCCGGCCAGGACGTCCTTGGAGATGTTGGGGCGGTCGATCGGCCAGCCCTCGCCGTCCTTCGCGACGAGGGTGATGGGGCCATCGTACCCGCGGCGGCGAAGCTGCTCCGCGCACGCGTCCCCCGCAGCGCCTGCGCCCACGATCAGGACGGAGGAGGGCGTGTTCCTGACCGCCGTCTTCGCAGCGGTCGCCTCGCGCCGTGCCCCTGTCCGGACCCGCGACCCCTCGCGGACCACGAGCCAGGTCGGTATCCCCCGGGGCGACGGCGGGTTCACCGCCTCGCCGGTCCGCACGTCGAAGCGCGCGTGGTGCCACGGGCAGCGCACCTCGTTGCCGAGGAAGACGCCGTCCCAGAGCGGAGCACCGTAGTGGCCGCACGACGCCCCCAGCACGAAGACCTCCTCGCCGCGGCGCACCGCGACGACCGGCTCTCCCTGCACCTGAGCGGTGAGCATTCCCCCGTCAGGGATGTCGGACAGCTCGATGCCCTGGGACAGCTCGGGACCGGATGGCTGGAGCGGCTCACTCATGCTGGGGTGTCCTCCGCCCGGGGAGAAGACCGCAGCGGGCGCCATGAGGCGAGGGGATTCGGGGACGTTCTGTCACCCAGGCGCTGATGCTCGAGCCGCTCGCCGGTGACGCCGTGTGAGGCGGATCAGCGGGTTCGACGCGGAGTCAGAGGTTCTGCTCATCCAGCCACCCGCGCCAGCCGTCGAGCTCGGACTGCCGCCGGCGAGCGATCCGCCCGAACCACATCGGAGCGGTGAAGGTGATCGCGAACCCGAACACGAAGCAGGCGAGGGTGAGGATCCGGACCAGCATCGGAGACCCGTGCTGCATGTAGAGCAGCTGGGTGAGGGTGGCGCCGACGAGGCACAGCGCCAGATAGACCCACCGGGAAAGGTGTGCGACCCGGCGCTCGCCTGCGAGCCGGCGCTCGAGGAACTCGACCGCCTGCCGCGGGCCGTCGAGCTCAGGAGACCCGATCCCGCGCCGGATGACGACGAAGCCGATCCCCATGGCGACGCAGAACCCGAGCATCGCCCACCCGATGAGGTGGACCACGTCCTCCGGGGCGTCGAACGCGGGGAGGGCACCGAGCGCGGCGATCGCGAGCAGGACGGCGACGCTGACGGTCGAGCGGCGGTGCCGCCGGAGCTCCTGCTCGGCGCGAGCGCGGACGTCCGGGAGCGTCCCGGCTCCTTCGGTCCAGGTGGACTGCAATGCTTCCCACGCCGTCATGCTGCCTCCCGCTCCATGGAACGACGGAGCGCCTCGCGCGCCCGTCCTAGCCGGACCGCGACGTTCTCCGGGGTGATGCCCACGACCTCTCCGATCTCGGCGTGCGAGAGCCCCTCGAGCGCCAGCGTCAGGACCTGCCGCTGTCCGAGGGGGAGCGTCCGCACGTGCCAGAGGAGGCGCTCGGTGCGCTGCTGCCTCGACAGCTCCTCGTCGACCGGAGGCCGTGGATCGGGAAGACGGACCAGCTCGCCGTCCGAGCCGGTGGGCCGCCGCGCGCGCTGCCAGGCAGCGGAGAGGCAACGGTTGTGGGCGATGCGAAGCACGAAGGTCTTCGGGGAGCTCTCGCCCCGGAAGCGGGGAAGGGCCTTCCAGACCGCGAGCAGGACCTCCTGCGCGAGGTCGTCGCGCTCCGCGCCCGTCGCCGCGTAGGTAGCGATCACACGCCAGAGGGCGGGCCCGTGAACGCGGAGGCACTCCTCGAAGTCCATGCTTGCTTGAGTCTCGCGCGGCGGTCGGACCTAACAACAGGGCTGTGCCGGGGTGCGAGTGACTGCGCGCGTGCAGCGGAACTCCGCATCCCCGTTGGACTCTGGTCGACGGTGTAGGTTAGAGGCGGAGGCGTCATGCCAGGACCCTTCGTCGACGACGCGCAGGTCGCCCAGGCCCGCGGCATCGCTTCCCAGGTCATCGACCCGGTGTTCGATCTCATCCACCGGCACACCACCATCTCGGTGGAGCGGACCGTGCTTCGCCTCTTCGGGATGGCCGATGCGGGCCCGGGGGGCATCCCGCTCACCAATCTGATGACTGACCGGCTCAAGGCCGCCGGGGTCCTGAACCGAGGCGCGGCGTACTGGTACGGCCGCGCGCTCCAGCTCGGAGCGGCCAGCCCGCTCGACGCCGTGGAGCGCATCGCCGCGCTGCCCGCCGGCAAGCTGGGCCCGCTGTCCGCGGAGGTGGAGGGCAACCTGCGTGACGAGGTCCGCCGCGAGGCCGAGGCCGCCGTCGACGAGCTCCGCCGGCGCATCGACGAGCGGGACGCGCTCAAGCGCGAGTTTCCGATGTCGCCGGCGCCGCACCGCTACGTCATCGTCGCCACCGGCAACATCTACGACGACGTGGACCAGGCCCGGGCCGCGGCCCAGGCCGGCGCGGACATCATCGCGGTCATCCGGAGCACCGCGCAGTCGCTCCTCGACTACGTCCCGCACGGCGCGACCACCGAGGGCTACGGCGGCACCTACGCCACCCAGGAGAACTTCCGGGTCATGCGGGAGGCGCTCGACGCGGAGACCCGCCGGCTGAAGCGCTACATCCAGCTCACCAACTACTCCTCGGGCCTGTGCATGGCAGAGATTGCCTTCGCCGCCGCCTGGGAGAAGCTGGACATGCTGCTCAACGACGCGATGTACGGAATCCTGTTCCGCGACATCAACATGCGTCGGACGTTTATCGATCAGTACTTCAGCCGCCGCATCTGCGCGCTCGCCGGCATCATCATCAACACCGGCGAGGACAACTACATCACCACCGCCGACGCCGACGAGGCCGCGCACACGGTGATCGCCTCGCAGCTGATCAACGAGAGCTTCGCCCACAACGCGGGCATGAAGGACGAG
>CAZDSB010000336.1:0-16235 GCA_964507515.1 uncultured Myxococcaceae bacterium | reverse complement strand
AGACCCTTCCGATCCGACGGGTCGTGGGTCCCGGCGACGTCGCCGCGCTCGCCATCCACATCATGGTCAACGGCGCGCTCACCGGCGCGACCTACGACGTCGACGGCGGGCAGCAGCTCGTTCCCTCCTGATCCGTGCTCGCTGCCCCATCCGCCGTCTGCGTTTCCCGGAGATCCTCATGCTGCGACGTCTCGCCGGAACCGTCCTCGCGTCGGTGATGCTCCTCGCTCTGCTTCCCGGGGCGCGGGCTGGCGACGCGGGTAGCCCGGGGCCGGCGAGGGCTGCCGCGACGGAGGAAGGCCTCAAGAGCCTCATCGCTGCGCTCTCCGGGTCCTGGACGCTCGCGATCCACGCCGAGCCGAAGCAACAGGGAGCACCCTCCACCCAGTCCACGGGGACGGCGCGCTGGTACACGGCCGTGGACGGCCAGGTCCTGGCCGAGGATGAGCACCTGACGATCGACAAGACCGACCTCAAGCTGCTCGGGCTCATCTGGTGGGACTCGAAAGCTCGAACCCTCAGCGGCATGCTCTGCAGCAACAGAAGCGCTCGCACTTGCGATCCGAAGGCCTCGCTCGACGACATCCGCCTCAGCTGGGACGGCGCCCGGTTCCTGATCGAGGAGCTCGAGCACCAGCGCGACGGCTCCGTCCTGCTCTTCCGCGAATCCTACGGCGAGATCACGTCTCGATCGTACGTGCAGATTGGGGAGATCGGTCCTCCCGGAGGCCCCTTTCGCCGCCTCTTCACCGTGCACGGAACCCGGTCGAAGAACTGAGAGGGTTGGCCCCGGCAATGGACTAGGCTCGCCACGCCGTCATCGCCGGGAGGGCCGATGCGTCACGCATTCCGGGTAGCACTCTGTCTGGCAGTGGCCGCGGTCGCCTGCCGCCACGCCGGCATCACGCGTCTTGCCGACGCACCGCCGAAGCCAGCCGGCTGCACCCCTCAGCTCTTCGAGAGCGAGGCTGCGGTGGGCCGGCCGTTCCAGGCCGTGTGCCTGGTGGACACCGAGGTCAAGGCCACCCTCCGGACGCCGGTCGACAGGTCCGCGCTGGCGGAGAACGCCCGCCGATCGGCCTGCGACTGTGGCGGCGACGCGATGATCATTCCCGCGCCGGACGCGACCCCGGAGGGCACCAGCCTGGTCGTGAAGGTCATTCGCTTCACCGGGCCCTGAGACAGTGGCCCTCCCCGGACTCGAGCCGGGACGCGGGGTCACCGCACGACCCGTGTGCCCTCGGTCGAGATCGGCGCCGGACTGCAGCTCTTCGCCGGGTGACCCGTCAGGACAGCGGGAAGAGGCTCTCGAGCCCGGGATATCCACGCTCGCACCAGAGCCACCAGGGAACGATCATGGTGCCGTGCCCTACGAGGATGAAGACGTGGCTCCACATCTCCACCCGGTCCGAGCTGCCGCTCCAGTAGCGGTGCCAGTGGAAGCCTTCGTCCACGAGGCTGTAGACGAAGGAGAGCACGACGAAGACTGTCGCCGGGACGAAGGCCAGGGCCCGGTGGGTGTACGAGAGGCAGAGCAGGATGCAGCTCGCGATGCCGCAGACGATCGTGATCTGGTGGACGAAGCCCTCCGCGCGCTGGAGGCTTGCCTTGTACACGGTGCGGTGACCGATGGTGTCCACGGCGATCGCGACGGTGAAGATGCTGGCCCCCAGCGGGATCAGCCAGGCCTCGGTCGGCCATCGGCCCCCTCTCGCCTGTCCGAGGAGAAGGAATCCGAGGAGGGCCGCGGTGAGGCCCAGCATGAGCCCGACCCAGGCGCCGTAGGCAACCCAGTCGCGCCGGTCGAACTCGCGGATCCGTCCCACGTAGCGACGGAGCTCAGAGCCGGCCGAGTTCGGGACCATCGATCACCCCTGCTCTCCATGGAAGCGCCCTGCGTACGAGCCGCGCCGGAAGCTCGAGAACCGCACGCAGCGTCGAGCCAGCCAGCAGTCGGAGCTTGCGGCTGAACGGCACGACGGCCCGACCCGCCCGGACATCGTGGCCCACGCGGGCCAGCTCGAGCCCGATGGCCGAGTAGACGAGGCGCGCGGTCCGGACGGCCATCGCGCATCTCCAGGGAAGGAGCGGGAGGCCCCGATCGCCGGACGCGTAGTATCGATCAGCGAGAGCCAGGAGCTGGCGGACCACGATCGCCGTCCCCGGCGCGGCCTCCGCGGGGAACGCCCTCCCCAGGTTGTCCAGGCGGTGGCCGCAACCGGCGCCATCCAGCCAGGAGAGCGGGAGGTACAGTCGTCCCCGGCCCCAGTCCTCCAGCACGTCGCGGCAGATGTTGGTGAGCTGCATCGCGATCCCGAGGTGGGCCGCCCGGGCGAGGCCGGCGGGGGAAGAGACTCCCATCACCATTGCCATCATGAGCCCGACCGTCCCCGCGGCCCGGTAGCAGTAGAGCAGCAGCTCGTCGATCGTCTCGTAGGAGAACCGCTGCAGATCCATCTCCATGCCATCCAGCAGGTCGAGGGCGACGCTGAGCGGGATCCGGCGTCGGCGCATCACCTCGGCGAACGCAGACACCACGTCCAGGTCCGCGTCGTCCCCCGTCGCCACCCGGCGAAGCCGCGCTCGCAGGCAGGACAGCGCATCCGCCGCCGCGCGCGGGTCCTCCACCCCATCGACGGCATCGTCGGCCTGTCGGCAGAACGCGTACACCACCGCCGCGTCGTCCCGGATGCGCCCGGGAAACAGCGCCGAGGCGAAGGAGAAGCTGCGCGAGTGGCGCTCCATGATCGACCGGCAGATGGCCACCATCTCCGCGCTCATGACGCCGCCCTCCGCGCCTCCGCCCGCTCGAAGTCCGCCGCCACCGCCGAGACGGTCGCCTTCGCGGAGTTGATGACCCCGGGCAGTCCCGCCCCCGGATGGGTCCCGGCCCCGACGAGGTAGAGCCCCGGGATGTCGGGGTCGCGGTTGTGAGGCCGGAACCACGCGCTCTGGGTCAGGGTGGGAGCCACCGAGAACGCCGAGCCCACATGCGCGTTCAGCACCGACCGGAAGTCGTGAGGCGTGAACCACCGCCGGACCGTGAGATGCCGTCGCAGACCGGGCATCACCGATTCCAGAGCTCGGAGGATCCGGTCGGCGTAGCCCTCCGCGATGGCCGTCCAGTCGAGGGGGGCATTGCCGAGGTGCGGCACCGGCGCGAGCACGTAGTACGTCCCGCGGCCGGGCGGCGCGAGCGAGGGGTCGGTCACGGTCGGCGCGTGCAGGTAGAGGCTGAAATCCTCCGGCAATCCGGCGCCGTGGAAGATGTCGTCCAGCAGCTCCCGGTACCGTGAGCCGAAGAGGATCGTGTGATGAGCCAGCTCCGGGTAGTCGATGTCCGTCCCGAAGTAGAGGACGAAGAGGGACATCGACCACTGCATCCTCTCCAGCCGGCGCCGCATCGATTCCGCGCCGGGTACTCCCTCGTACAGCCGGGCGTAGGTGTGATGCAGATCGGCGTTGGAGACCACCAGGTCGAACGCGTGCTCCCCGGTCCGGGCGGCCAGTCGGTGGATCGGCCCGGCAGGGGTCGGCGTCACGCGGACCGACCGCACCGGGTCCTCGAGCCGGAGATCTCCTCCCAGCGAGGTGAAGGTCCGCGCCAGGGCCTGGACGAGCGCGCCCGTGCCTCCCCGGGGAAAGAAGACGCCCCACTTCCGCTCGAGGAAGTGGATGAGGGAATAGATGGCGCTCGTCTCGAAGGGGTTCCCGCCCACCAGCAGGGTGTGGAAGCTCAGCGCCTGACGGAGGTGTTCGTCCCGGACGAACTTGGCGATCGTCGCGTACACCGAGCGGTCTGCGCGAAGGGCCAGCAGTTGCGGCGCTACGCGCACCATCTCCGCGAAGCGCAGGAAGGGAACTCCTGCCAGCTCCTCGTACCCCTTCTCGAACACCCGCCGCGAGTAGTCGACGAAGGTCCGGTACCCGGCGAGGTCATCGGGGGAGCGTCGGTGGATCTGTCGCTCCATGTCCTCGACGTTCCCGGAGTAGTCGAGGCTGTCTCCGTCGTCCCAGCGAAGCCGGTAGAACGGATGGACCGGCAGCAGCTCGATCTCGTCCTCCATGCGGCGTCCGGCGAGGGTGAACAGCTCCCGGAGACAGTCCGGCGCGGTGATCACCGTCGGACCGGCGTCGAAGACGTGTCCCTGCTCCTCGTAGACGTAGGCGCGGCCCCCCGGTCGGTCCCGGGCCTCGAACACCGTGGTCGCGAAGCCGAGGGCCTGGAGGCGGATCGCCGCGGCGAGTCCCCCGAACCCACTCCCGATCACCGCCGCCCTGCGAACTGCGCTCATGCGACACCTCGATGGTCAGCGAGCACCCGCAGCGCCTTCCGCCAGGCCAGTCGCCCGGGCGGCCGTCCCAGAAGGATGCGCGCGCGATCCATCCGCGTGGTCCGCATGGCGTAGAAGCGGACGATGGTCTCCGCGGGCAGACGGTAGAAGCGCTCGAGGATCTTCCACCGCTCCGCGGGTGAACAGGCCTCGAACAGCAGGCGGTTGAGCCGGGTGAAGAAGCGGATCTGAGCCGTCAGCTCTGTCCTCAGCCGAAGCAGGCTCGGGCGGGAGGGCGAGTCCGGCCAGGACTCCGCCATGAGCGCCGCGAGGCGGGCGGCCGCGGGGAACGAGTACCCCGTGGTCGGATGGAACCAGCCTCCGGCGTACCCTCCCTGCAGGACGGGCTCCACCGCCGGGCTGAACGGCACGAGCGGCAAAGGCAGCACGCCTCTCTCCTCGCGCAGGACCTCCTCGACCTCGCTTCCGTGCTCCCGGACGTGGGCGAGGATGCCCTGGCGGAGGCCCTCCACGTCGAGGTCGGGCTGCTCGGAGTAGGACGTGTCCTCGACCAGGACCCGGTCTGCGCTGAACGGCAGCGTGTAAAGGAAACGGAAACCGTCCCGCTGGTCGGCCCGCGCGTCCATGACGGACGGGAGCCGCCTGGGCCAGGGACTCGACAGCCGGAGTT
Organism: uncultured Myxococcaceae bacterium; assembly: GCA_964507515.1. GTDB lineage: Bacteria > Myxococcota > Myxococcia > Myxococcales > Myxococcaceae > RPRB01. The sequence continues at coordinate 11,270 of CAZDSB010000336.1, read as the reverse complement.
CCAGACCCAGGAACTTCTGAAAGGCGGAGCCGCCCGTGGCGGGCGGTCCCCGGGCATCGAGAACCCGGTCGGCGTCGATGCGCGCCCCATCCGCGGTGACGACCCACCTCGACCCGGACTGGACGACCGGGGTCTCGAGCAGCAGACGTCGCCGCGAGCCGGCGCGCAAGGCTGCGGTGAGCACCGAGTCCAGCCGCGCGGAGCTGATGGCCGCGTATGGCGTGTCGAGGATCCGGGTCAAGTTCTGGAAGGCGACCGTGTGCCCCGGCCAGCTCCGGACGATCAGATCGTCGAGCACCGGAGCGATTGCCGGCGGTAGATCCGACGCATGGAAGCACCAGGTGTGGTTGCCCCCCAGATGCCCCTCCCGCTCGAGGAGCAGAAGGTCCGCCCCCGGGTCCTTCCTCAGGATCGCGAGGGCGACCAGCGCGTTCTGCAGCCCGCCTCCGACCAGCACCAGCCGCGCCTTCATGGCTGGCCACCGAGGAGGACCGGCCGCTGAAGCGGATCCTCTTCCTTGCCGAGGCGGTGACCCTGGCCCAGGTGGCCCGGCTCGAGACCCTGGCCAGAGCCCTGCCGCCGGGCGAATTCGACGTTCACTTCGCCTCCGCGCCGACCCGCTGGCCGCAGCGAGAGATCCCGGGCGCCGTCCGGCACCCGATCCGCTCGATCTCGCCGGAGCGCGTCGAGCGCGCGGTGCGCCTCGGAACGAGGATCTACTCGGCCCGGACGCTGTCGCGGTACGTGGAGGACGATCTCCTTCTGCTCGACCGGGTGCAGCCCGATCTCGTGGTGGGTGATCTGCGCTGGTCTCTTTCGGTCAGCGCCAGGCTCCGCGGGGTTCCCTACGCGGCGCTGATCAACGCGTATTGGAGTCCTCACGCGGTCCGGGACGAGTTTCCTCTCCCGAATCAGCTCCTCGCCCGGCTTCTCGAGAACGCGCGGCTCGACCGCTCGCTGCAGGTCGTGTTCCCCGCGATGCTCAGGTTCTTCGCCCGTCCCCTGAATGCGGTCCGGCGCAAGCATGGGTTGCCCCCGCTGACCGATCTCCTCGAAGTGCTGACCGACGGGGATCTCACGCTGCACCCGGACCCGCCGGAGCTGATCCGGACCGAACGCCTCCCGCCGACGCATCGGTTTCTCGGGCCGGTCCTGTGGCAGCCCGGAGTGCCGCTTCCCCCCTGGTGGTCGGCCCTGGGTGAACGACCCGCGGTCTACGTGACGCTCGGCTCCTCCGGACCGGTCCATCTGCTCCCCGCGCTCCTGCGCTCCATCGCGCGACTTCCGGTCGACGTCATCGTCGCCACGGCCGGGCGAAAGGTCCGCCTCGTTGACCTTCCCCCCAACGTGCTCGTGGCCGACTACCTGCCGGGCGACCTCGCGGTGGAGCGAGCGGCGGTGGTCGTAACCAATGGCGGAAGCAGCACCGGCTACCAGGCGCTGGTGCAGGGCCGTCCCGTGATCGGCGTTCCCTGGAACCTGGACCAGCTGCTCGCGACGCAGGTGATCGACGGCGCGGGGGCCGGCAGCTCGCTCGCGGCCCGTCGCTCCGAGATGGCCCGCGCCGGGGATCGGGTCGCCGCCGCGCTGGGGGGTGCGCATGACGCCGGAGTCGGGCGCGCGCAGCGGGCACTGCGGGCGCTCGACAGCGTGGAGCAGTTCCTCGCGATCGTCCGTCACCGCCTCGCCTCCGCGACAGCCAGGATTTCGTGAAACCGGGTGAAGCCGTCGACCCGGACCGCCCCCGGGGGCGGGGGGGCAGGCCAGGCACCGGCCCCTCCCAGGATCAGCGGGATCCCTTTCCGCGCACACGCGCGGGCAACCTGAAGCGTCCAGTGCCCCAGGCCGCGAGCCGATGCGGTCCCGGGTGAGGCGGCGGCAGCCACCATCCCGACCGGAAGGCGTGCGAGTCGCAACGCCATGTCCCGTGCCGGCACCGAGGCCCCTGCCCAGAGGGATTGCCAGCCCTGCTCGCGGAGGCACAGCTCGGCGATCGACAGGCCGAGGGTGTGCTCCTCGCCGGGAGGCGTGACCAGCAAACAGCTCGGCGCCTCCGGCGGCAGGGGAATCCCCGCCGCGACCTGGGTCAGCGCCCGGCGCAGGCGCTCGGTCGCGAGGTGCTCGTCCAGGACCGCAAGACGACCCTGGGCCCAGCGCGCACCGAGCAGACGCAGTGCCTGGCTCAGCGCCTCGCCGACGCGGTACCAGGCACCCAGCCTCGCGCGGGCGGCGAACAGCGCGCCCATCAGACGGTGACCGTCGCCCTCCAGAAGAAGCTGGATCCACTCTTCCGAACCTCTCCGGGCCTCACCGCTCCGGGTGGTCATCTCCTCCAGGAGGCGCTCGACGTCCGCGCGACGGAAGCGGCGGTGCCCACCTCCGGTCTTGAGGCATGCCACGCGACCCTCGTCCGCCCAGCGCTTCAGCGTGGAGGGCGTCACGCCGAGCTGCTCGGCGGCGGCGGCGATGCCCAGGAGTGCGGAGCTTTCCATTCGGGTCCTTCGATAAGACCGATTTAGTCGATTTTCAAGCCTTGAATCGTCTAAATCACTTGTCCGAGTGAGAGCCCGGTCGTTACCTTGGGCCGGTGATCAGGTTGACCTACCTCCTCCTCGGTGCCCAGGCCCTCACCGCAGAGCAGCCCGCCGATGTCCGGGCGGCGATCGCCGTGCAGCTGCGGACGCTCCGGGCACAACCCGAGACCGCAGTCCGCCTGGGGGCAGAAGCGCGTCTCTTCCATTTCCTGGCCGAGGCCAGCCCCGACGAGGCCGGGCGCGCGCGCCTGCATGCGGAGGGGCTGGCGCTGGCCGCCCGAGCCTTGCAGATCGACCCACGCGAGCCCTCCGCACTGCTCTGGTGGGCTGCTCACCGCGGCTCGCAGGCGCGCATCCTCGATCCGTTCTCCGCGATGGCCATCGCCCGAGAGGTCGAGAGTGCGCTTCTGCGGCTTTGCGAGATCGATCCCGATCACGAGCACCGCGCGGCAGACCGTGTCCTCGGCCACCTCTACCGGGTGGCTCCGCGCGGCATCTCCATCGGCTCGCTGGAGAAGGCCCGGATGCACCTCCGCTCCGCGATCGAGCACGCGCCGGACTTTCCCGGCAATGCCCTGTTCTACGCGCAGTTCCTCGCGGAGACCGGCCAGTGCGACGAGGCTCGCCGGTGGGCCGACCGGGCCGGGCGCTCGCCGGAGCTCGTCAACCATCCACTGGAACGGGCCGGATGGATCCGGGATGCGAGCCGCCTGCTCGCGGACCTTTCACGCCGCTGTCGCCGCGAGGACGCCTGGCCGTGAGCAACGCCTTGTCTCGCGAGGGGCTCGATCCACGAGCCATGGTGGAGCAAAAGCTGCGCGAGCTGCTCTTCGACGCGGACGAGACGCTGCTCGATCCCCGCTGGACCGACGTCCAGCAGCGCCTGGCCGAGCTGGCCCTGCGTCCGGCCAAGCGGCTCCGGCCCCAGCTCCTTCTCGTCGGGTACCGGGTGGGTGGAGGAGCCCATCCCGTTCCGGAGGGGTTCTGGACGTTCGCCACCGGCCTGGAGGTGCTTCACACGTTCATGCTCGTCCACGACGACATCGCGGATCAGGCCGAGATTCGCCGTGGGGGCCCGGCGCTGCATCGCACCCTCGGGCCGGGACGGCTGGGCGAGAACCTGGCCGTCGTCGCCGGCGATCATCTCTTCGCCCGTGCGGTCGAGCTCCTCTTCACCGCGGCACTGCCCACCGCTCCCCTGGCCGCGGCGTCCTACCTCCAGGTGTGCCGCCACACCGCCGTGGGACAGTACCTGGACGTCGAGCTCGCTCGGCGCAGGTGGAGTGAGATCACACCGTTCGAGGCGCTCAAGGTCGCCGACCTCAAGACCGCCCAGTACACGGTCGCAGCGCCTCTGGCGTGCGGGGCCCAGCTGGCGGGGGCTTCACCGGAGTGCGTGCAGGCGCTCCGCCGCGTCGGTCGCCAGGCCGGGGTCGCGTTCCAGCTCCGGGACGATCTGGCCGGCCTGTTCGGCGATCCCCGGGACACCGGCAAGCCCACCGATTGCGACCTCCGGGAGTGCAAGAAGTCCTTCCCCGTTCTCCTCGCATACCGTCGCGCCACGGCTCCCGAGCGCTCAGCGCTCGAGCAGCTCGGGCCCAGCTCGTCCGGGCAGGATCTCGAGGAGGTCAGGGACATCATCCGTCGGCGGGGAGGCGTGGTCGGAACCCGACGAGCCATCGCCCGCTACCTCTCCGGGGCTCAACGGGCGCTCCGGGAGAGTTCCCTCGCCGACGACCAGATTCGGCAGGTGGAGACGTTCCTGGCGATGCTCGGCGACGAGACTCGGTGAGTTGGCCCTCCCCGGACTCGAACCGGGACGCGGGGTCACCGCAGCAGATTTTGAGTCTGCCTCGTCTACCAATTTCGACAGAGGGCCTTGCGACGCCGCGGCGCCGGGTCTAGCACGTCCCCCCCATGTACAACCTGCTCATCGCCTTCGCCGCGGGGGTTGTGGTGACGATCGCGGTGCGGTTCGCCGGGCTGCCGCTGCTCGCGGGCGTCATCCCCGGGGTCTTGGTCTTCCTCGGCGCCTACATCCTCCTCGCCCGCCGTGTCGCCGAGAAGCTCAAGGCGCTGGTGAGCACCGCGCAGAAGGAGCTCCAGAGCATCTCCAGCCCGCGCGAGCAGGCACCGAAGGTCGCGAAGGCGGTGAAGATCCTCGAGCAGGGCCTGAAGTACGACCGTTGGCAGATCATGGTCGCGTCGCAGGTGCACGGGCAGATCGGCATTCTCCACTACATGACCAAGGACTACGCCGCCGCCGAGCCCCATCTCGTCCAGGCCAGCTCCCGGGACGCGATGTCCCAGGCCATGCTCGGAGCGCTGCATTACCAGCGGAAGCAGTACGGCCCCATGGCCGAGGCCTTCGAGCGGGCGGTGAAGGCCGGCAAGAAGGAAGGTCTGGTCTGGGCGGTCTACGCCTGGTGCCTCCAGCAGACGAAGGAGCGCGACAAGGCCATCGCCGTCCTCGTCCGCGCGGTGGCCGCCAACCCGAGCGACGAGAAGCTGAAGGCCGCCCTGACCGCGCTCCAGAACGACAAGCGGCTGAAGATGAAGGCGTGGGAGCCGATGTGGTGGCAGTTCAATTTGGAATCGCCGCCCCAGGACTTCGGAGGCGGGAGGCGGGTTCAGTTCCAGCGTCGATGAGCAGGAGGGCTGGAGTTTCTTCCTGTCGTCTAGCAACACACTCCTGAACTACGCGAAGTAATTGGTACTCCCGGGGCACGTGCCTTGCTCACCGGCGGAGCACCTCCCGCGCGCTGCGGGGGGAACGAGCCCCGAGAGGAGTGCCCAACCTGGCCGACAGCGGACTCGAGTCTCCCCGGTCGGACAGCGGGCGGCCCGCAGTGGACCGACGCGTCGCCCGTCCCGTGCTCCTCGTCGTCGAGGACGAACCGTCGACCCGGGCCGGGCTGAGCGAGCTCCTCGCCCGCGACTGGGACGTCCTCGGCGCCGAGGACGGAACCGAGGCGGTGGCGCTGATCCAGGCGCACGTTCCGGACCTCGTCCTGGCCGACCTGTCGATGCCCCGCCTCGGCGGGATGGGGCTGCTCGAGGTGCTCCAGGCCGACCCCCGCACCCGCGAGGTTCCGGTGGTGTTCCTCTCCGGCCAGGCTGACCCGCGCACCGTCGTGGACTGCTTCAGCCATGGCGCGGCCGACTTCATCGCGAAGCCGGGCAAGCCCGAGGAGCTCCGCGCCCGGCTGATCCACGCCTGGACCCAGGCCCGGCGGGTGGCGCGGCTCGAGTCGCTCGCGCGCACCGACGGCCTCACCGGCCTGCACAACTTTCGCGCCCTGCAGCTCAAGCTCGACGAGGAGTTCGCCCGCGCCGCCCGCTACGCCGAGCCCCTCGCCGTTCTCCTGGTGGACCTGGACCACCTCAAGACGCTGAACGACCGTTTCGGGCACGAGGCCGGCAACGCCGCGCTCCGCGCGATGGGCGACGTGTTCCGCCAGGAGCTGCGCGAGGTGGACTTCGCCGCGCGGTTCGGCGGCGACGAGTTCGTTGCCCTGCTGCCGCACCAGACCGCAGCCGAGGCGACGGTCGTGGCCGAGCGTCTTCGCCTCCGCCTGGCCTCGCGTGCCTGGCCATGGCCCCAGCCGCTCACGCTGAGCGTCGGCATCGCGGCGATGGAGGGCGGCCTGCAGATCCAGGAGCCCGCGAGCCTGCTCGCCTCCGCGGACGCCGCGCTGTACCGGTCGAAGCACAACGGGCGTAACCGGGTGGAGGTCGCGGGTCCGGCGGACGGGCTCACCACCGAGCCGCACTGAGGAGTCCCGAGAAGTCGAGGTGCAGATGAGCGGAACGGCGCAGGTCGCAGTGGTGGGCGAGGGGCTCGCGAGCGCCGCGCTCGCCCTGGCGCTCTGCCACGGCGGATCCGGAAGCGGCCGGTCGCTGGAGACGCTCCTCTACGTTGGCAACGGGCCGCCACGCGGCGCGGCCCGCATCCTCACGCCACAGTGCCGATCGCGACTCGCGCTCCTCGGGTGCACGCTCGCGGCCTCGGAGCCCACCACCCCTCTGGTCGGGCTGCGCGTCCTGTCTCGCGGAGCACGGGCCTGGCTCCCCTACCCTCCGGGGGTGGTGAGCCTGGGCGAGCCGGACCGGGACGTCCTTGCCGAGCTGCTCACCGCGAGATCCGGGATGGCCGGAGCGCGGGTGCGCGGATGGGCCGTGGAACGCACCGAGCCGCTCTCGCTCGCTCGCGCCCCGGGGCGCGTGGTGCGCTCCCACGGCCTCGTCGCGCGAGCGGACGTGGTGGCCTTCGCGCTCGAGCCGCGGGACGTGAGCGTATCCGCCGCCGAGCCGGACGCACGGGGGCCGCAGCTCCAGGGCGCGGAGGCGTGGATCGAGACCAGCCGCTCCCTCCCCTTCGCGCAGCTCATCGTCGCTCCGGCTCCGGGGGTGGACGGGCTCCTTCTGCTCCCGGTCCCGGTGGGCGTCTGGGCCCTGGCCTTCGGCCCGGACGTGGAGCCGGTCGACCTCTCGCTGCTGCTGGTCGAGGCCGCGCGCGATGGTCTCCTCGAGGCGGGCTTCGACGTCCTCGCCCTCGGACGGCGGGCCGTACCGGCCGGATGCGCTCGGGCGCTCCTCGGCCCGGGGTGGGTGGCGACCGGGCCGGATGCCCTCGGACATCCGCTGGACCTCGCGGTGGGGCCGACGCTCGCCCTGGCGACCCAGGTCGCCCGCGCGCTGACGGAGGTGAGCGAGCCCCCGTCGGCGCTCGCGCAGGCGCTGCTCCGGGCGGGCGTGGGCCGCATCCGGCAGGACGTGGAGGCCGCCGCCGCGCTGTGGCGGGCCGCCCGGCACGCCGGTCCCGAGGCGGCGCGTGCGTTCCGCGGCGGGCAGCGTCCCCGGCCGGAGCCACCGGATCTGATCCTCGCCGGCCTCGAGCGGCCGCGGCCAGGCGGGGTGCTGTGGCGGATGCGCTGGGAAGCGGTGCGCGCGCTCGCCAGGGCGCCCTTCCGCTCACCGGAGCAAGCACCGCCGGTGCTCCAGCCACCGCGCGACCCGGGGCTCATCTACGTCGTCGACGACGACGCCGACGCACGGGAGAGCCTGCGCGAGCAGCTGAGCCTGGGCGGCGCGGAGGTGGCGACCTTCGCCGGCGAGCTGGAGCTGCTGGCCGCGGTGGCGCATCGCCCACCGGCGGCGGTGCTGCTCGACGTGGTGCTGGAGCGGGTGGACGGCATCCGCCTCTGCCGCAGGCTCGCCCAGCACCCCTCCACCCGGGGCACCCCGGTGTTTCTGATGAGCGGACTCGGGGGCCCGCAGCTGCGCCGGCAGGCGCTGGACGCGGGCGCCGCCGAGTTCCTGGTGAAGCCCATCGACCGGGCGATGCTCGCCCGCGTCCTGGAGCGGAGCCGGCCCGCTCAGCGTGAGCGGCCGGGGATCGGCATGGAGAGTCCGGCCTCCTCCCATACTGCGGCGTAGGGCGGCTGGACGAACCGCGTGCCCGGCTCGCGCCGGAACCAGGTCCGCTGGCGCTTGGCATAGCGGCGCGACTCGAGGAAGGTCTCGCGCTCGGCCTGGTCCTCCGTCATCTCGCCATCGAGGACCGCGAGCGCCTGGCGGTAGCCCACGCTCCGCATCGGGGCGCTCTCGCGAAATCCGCGGTCCACCAGGCGCGCGGTCTCCTTCACCAGCCCCCGCTCGAACATCCACCGGGTCCGGGAGGCGAGCCGCTGCTCGAGCTCTTCTCGCGGCGGGTCGAGGAAGTGGATCCGGGCCGGGTAGCGCGCCGCCCGGAAGGCGTGCGCGGCACGGAGCTGGGAGGGCGGCATCCCGGTGGTGGCGTGGATCTCCAGCGCCCGGACGACCCGGAGCACGTCGGCGACGGCGAGCTTCGCCGCGGCAGCCGGGTCCACCTCCGCCAGACGGCGGTGCATCGCCTCGGGGCCGAGCCGGCGCGCCTCGTCCTCCAGCGCCCGTCGCACGTCCGGGGACGGTGGCGTGTCGGTGAGCCCGTGAAGGAGCACCCGGACGTACAGGCCGGTTCCGCCCACCACCAGCACTCGCCGGCCGCGCGCTGCGATGCCGGCGATGGCGGCGTCGGCGAGGGCGACCCAGCGCGCCGCGGAGAACGGCTCGTTCGGCTCCACGGCCGAGACCAGGTGATGCGGCACCCGGGCGAGCTGTGCGGGTCCCGGCTTCGCGGTCCCGAGGTCGAAGTGCCGGTACACCGCTTGCGAGTCTGCGCTGACGATCTCCGCGTCCAGGCGCTCCGCGAGCTCGAGCGCGAGCTCGGTCTTCCCCGCACCGGTGGGACCGGCGATGACGGTGAGCGCCGGCTGGGCTAGGACGCGCGGCATGGCCGAACCCTATGTCCAGGAGTACCGCGCGCGCTGGGCGGACATGGACTTCAACCAGCACATGCGCAACGCAGCGTACCTCGGCGTGGCGGAGGAGACGCGGCTGCGATTCCTCGAGTCCGGGGGCTGGCCGATGGCCGAGCTGTACCGCCGGAAGCTCGGTCCGGTCGTCGTGGAGGACGTGCTCACGTACCGGAAGGAGCTCCGGCTGCTGGAACCCTTCCGGGTCGACATGGCCATCGCCGCCATCTCGCCGGACGCACGGAAGATGAAGGTGCGAAACCGCTTCTTCCGCGACTCCGACGGGGCGCTCTGCGCGACGGTGGAGACGCTCATTCTCTGGTTCGACCTGGCGGCGCGGCGCACGGTGATGCCGCCGGCCGAGATGGGCCGGCTCTGGCTGGACCTCGCGCGGACGGACGACTTCGCCATGCTTCCCGGCTGAGCATCGCCGAGCGTCAGCGACCTGCCGGAAGCACGCCGCGGAGCAGGTACAGGTACCCGACGTTGCGGCCGTAGATGTAGGCCACGGTCCGGCCGTCCGGCGAGATGGCGAGGTCCCGGAGGTAGATTGCGCCGCTCGGCTCGGAGGGACGGATCGAGCGCTCCTCCACCACCCGGTGCCGCTCGACGTCCACCTTCAGCAACCGGGCGACGACCGGAGTTCGATCCCCGCCGCGTGACACCCAGAGGTGTCCGTCGCCGCTCCAGCCACGTGGCAGCGCGTCCGGGCCGGCCTCGGGAAGGCGCAGCGATGCTCCATCGCGGGTCGAGAGCAGGAGGAGGTGGTCGTCCTTGTCGAGCGTGGCCACCCACCGATTGTCGGGGGAAAGATGAAAGAGCCGCCGCGCGTTCACCGGTGCGTCCGAGACCTGGGCGAAGTTCGTGCTCCCCTCGGGATTGATGAAGAGGTGATAGTCGGGGTCCTCCTGCTTCCGGGCACTGACGACCAACCGCTTCCCGTCGCGGAGCCAACGACCCGCCCCGATGCTCAAGGCCTGGATGTCGATGGGCGCCTCCTGCCCGGGTCCGGTCGGCAGGGACGACAGGCCCCGGCGGTGCACCGCGAGGACGAGCGCCCGGAGCCGGTCCGGCGAAAGGTCGAGCGCCGAGCCTTCCCCGAGCACCTGGGCGGCTGCCTTTCCTGGACGAAGGTAGAGCGTCCACACCGGCTGGCTGGGCCGCGGACCGAGGTCGGGAGTGAAGGGAACCGACTCGGAGAAGAGCATGCTGCCGTCATCTCCAATCGACGCCACGAAGGTCGTCCAGTTCGCCCAGGTCCGGGTCGACTGCTCCGGCTGTCCGTCGACGCTGAATCCGAGCTCGCTCCGCTCGAGCTGCTCGGTCACCAGCAGCGTCCCGTCCGGAGCAACGTCCTCGAGCCGGAGATCTGCCGGACTCGCGTAGAGGGTCCGGCTGCTACCGGCCTCCGTGACAGCCACCAGGACGTTGCGCTGCACCTTTCCCGCGGCGAAGAGGACCTCCGAACCATCGGGCGTCCACGCCAGTCCCAGGACCCGAGGCCAGGCGGCCCCCAGAGCCTTTCCCTGGCCGTGCAGGTCCACCACCCGCGGCTCGCCCATGTCGTCGTAGAAGAGGGGGTGGTGGAGAAACGCGATGCGATCTCCTCGTGGCGAAAAGCGGGGATTGGAGATCCAGCCGGTCGTCTGGAACAGCACCTTTCCCACCGGTGATTCGAGCGTGCTCGCCGCGCCGACGTTCCGGACCACCGCGAGCTGGCCGGAGGGTCCCCAGTCGGCGAACTCGGCGTTCTCCACCAGCTCCCGCGGAGTGCCCCCGGCGGTCTCGATCCGGGCGAGGATCCCTCGCATCGAGAAGGCGCGCGTGAACCGCGGCTCGAGTAGCAGCGCCAGAACCCCCGAGCGTGAAACCGCCATCAGCCGCGAGTCCGCCAGCCCCAGCGATTGAGGCTCGATCGTATCCGCAGGCTTGCTGAAGACCTCCTCGGCCTTCCCATCGAAGCTGGCGCTGAAGATGACCCGGCCATCCGGGGCGAACCGAGCGGCCCGCACGGCACCGAGCCGGTAGGTCAGCTGCTCGAATGAGGGAACGGACGCCACCGGAGCGGCGGGCCGGCTCCTGAGCCACGCGCCCACCGCGAGCGCCAGCAGCAGCCCGGCAGCGACCGCCGCGAACGCAGCACCCCTCGATCGACGGACAGGCACCGGCCCGACGGAGGTGGTCGGATGCCGGACGACGTCGAGCGCAAAGCCGAGGTCCGCCGCGGTCTGGAAGCGTCGCTCCGGATCCTTCTCCTGGCATCGCTGGACGACCTGCCCGACGGCCGGCGGCACCCCTTCGGGCAGCGAAGGCGGATCGGAGTTCAGGATGGCGTATCCGCTCTCGACCACGCCCGCGCCCGGAAACGCGCGCTGGCCAGACAGCATCTCGTGGAGGA
>CAZDSB010000335.1:0-2860 GCA_964507515.1 uncultured Myxococcaceae bacterium | reverse complement strand
CGCACCGGCGAGCCGGTTGGCCACCACCGCGAGCATCACCGACGCGGTCCCCAGGGCCATGATACGGGCGTAGGAAAGGATGTTGCCCATCGTGGCGAGCAGCTCGACCGGGGCGACGATGCCCTCGGCGATGATCAGGATCGGAAAGGCGACGAGGAGAGCCACCACCGCGGGGGTGAGCAACGCGGACGGGAGGAGCCGGAGCGCGGCCAGCAGGGCGACGACGATCAGGACGATCATCAGCGCGGAGATGCCGCGGCCCAGCGCCTGCTTCCGGTGACCGTGGAAGGCGTTGACCACACCGAGCACGAGCCCGAGCAGCACGTGGACTCCGCCGATCGCGACGCAGAGGATGAGGAACGAGACGATGTCCTTGGGCTCCTCGCGATCCAGCAGGAGCGGCCTGAGCCCGAACAGCCGTTTCCCGAGGTCGCCGAAGAGCTCGCCGAAGAGGACCCCGAAGATGATCGCGAACACCGAGCAGATCACCGCGATCTGGGCGACCGCCCGGAGCGTCGTTCCTGGGCGCGAGCGGAAGCTCAGGAACAGACCAAGCGCGAGCATGACCAGGCCGTAGCCGACGTCTCCGAGCATCAGGCCGAAGAACACCGGGAAGAACACGCCCACGAAGGGCGTCGGGTCGATGCTGCCGTAGGTCGGCAGGGGCATCATCTCCACCAGCAGCTGGAAGGGGCGGAAGATGCGCGGGTTCTGGAGCACCACCGGGGCGTCGGCGTTTAGCTCGGATGGGAGCTTCTCCACCGTCAGCTCCGGGCCGACCCGTCGTCGGAGGACGTCGGCCAGCCCTGGGACGTCGGCCGCTGGCACCCAGCCCTCGAGCACGAAGGCCGACCGGGTGGACGCCGCGAGCCCGACCGCCTCCAGCCGGGAGATCGTGTCTTCCGTGGCGACGAGCATCGGCGGAAGGATTCCCGCGGCGGACGCGGCGCGCGCCCTTCGCTCCGCCTCGACGTCCTCTATCAGGCCGGGAAGCGCCTCGAGCCGCGAACGCATCCGGGGGAGGGCCTCGGTCGCCGTGGCGCTCTCGTACCCCGTGGGGAGCGGGACCTCCTGGACGCCGCTCTCGCCGAGAAGGCGCTCTACCCGGGCCGTTCGCTTGAGCGGCACCAGCAGGAGGAGCGCGGTGTCTCCTCCCGAGAGGGTGCGGGTCCGGAGCTCGAACTCGGAGTCCAGCGCCTCGGCCAGCGCCTGACGCAGTGGCTCGACGACTGCCGCTTGCCCCGGCCTGAGCACGATGTGGAAGGCACGGACGCTCGCCGGGATCCCGGCAGCCGAGAACAGGCCGGCGAAGGCGTCGAGCATCTCTCGATACTTTCCGAGGAGCGCACGCTCCTCCTCCAAGCGCTGCCGCCGATCCTGGAGCGTCTCAGCAGCGCGATGCAGCCGCCGGGCCTGACGCGCCCACGCGGCCCACGGAGCTGGACCCGGCGCGGGCGCGGCCTCGCCCGTGGGGATGCCGAGGAGCGTGCAGGTCGTCTCCGCGTCCGCGGCGAGGCTCCGGAGCTGTCGGACCAGCCGCTGCTCGCGACGCGTCGTGGCCGAAGGAGCGAGCTCCGGGAGCCTTGGTGGGCTCCCGAGGTGGACCGACCCCAGATCCTGGAGCACGTCCAGCGTGCGCTCCAGCTCACGCCGCGGCCCCATCACCTGGAGGCGACGCATGGTGCGAATCATGGTCGGCCCCCGGAAAGGAGCTCCCTCAGCACCTGGTCCGCGAGCGCCGCCACCCACCCGTCGTCGACCGCGGCCAGGCGTTCCACCCGGGCTGTCGTCTCGGCCTCGAGATGGGCGAGCTCTGCCGCGAGCGCGCGCTCTTCCTGTTCGGCGAGCGCCTTCTTCGCCTCGTTCAGCTGGGCTGCCGAGTCGGTTGTCAGTGCCTCGGCGTCGGCCCGGGCCGCCTCGAGAAGCGCGCGGCCGTCACGGCGCGCCGCTTCGATGCGGACCGCAAAGGCCTGCTCGGCTTCCAGGAGCTGCCCGAGCTCTGCTCCCATGGCTGCACGGCCGTGCAACGGCCGGGCCCCTGCAAGTGACGGGGAGCCCACGGTCAGGATGGCCCACCGGCGCATCGACTGCGCGCGCGCGGGAGTGCGCGCAGGATCTGCACCGACGGCGTGCCGGGTCCCGTCAGGCGCTGCGGTGCGCGGAGGAACCTCTCTCCGCCAGCCACCCGTACCACTCCGGGAGCCCGTGGCCGCGGGTCGCCGAGACCTCGATCACCTTCGCCGCGGGGTTGACCAGCCGGACGTGGGCGACGAAGCGGCCCACTTCGAACCTCAGGTGAGGAAGGAGATCCACCTTGTTCAACAGGATGAGCCCGGCCGCGCGGAACATGTGGGGATACTTGAGAGGCTTGTCCTCGCCCTCGGTCGTGGACGCGATCACCACCCGCGCCCCCTCCCCCAGGTCGAAGAGCGCCGGGCAGACGAGATTTCCGACGTTCTCGATGAAGAGAAGCGAGCCGGGGGCCGGCGCGAGCTCGTTCAGAGCGCGCCCGAGCATCTGCGCATCCAGGTGGCAGCCGGTCCCGGTGTTGATCTGGACGACGCGGGCGCCGGTGGCACGGATCCTTTCGGCGTCGAGCCGCGTCTCTTGATCGCCCTCGATCACCGACACCGTCATCTTCCTGGCCAGGTCGCGGATGGTGCGCTCCAGCAGCGTGGTCTTGCCGGAGCCGGGTGAACTCATGAGGTTGACGGCGAAGATCTCCCGGCCTTCGAGCCAGCCGCGGTTCCGCTCTGCGAGCAGCTGGTTCTTACCGAGGATCTCCCGTTCCAGCTGGAGCGTGCGCACGGCGGTGGTGTCGGTGGAATCCTGCCCGTGCGTGGCGTGGGAGTGTGCGTGA
>CAZDSB010000334.1:0-24604 GCA_964507515.1 uncultured Myxococcaceae bacterium | reverse complement strand
CTTGAGCAGCTCGTAGACCACGGGCCAGAGGGCACACTCGAACGAGCCAAGCAGCGGCCGGGGAAGCACCGCCAGTGCTATGGCGAGAAGCCGGTCATACCGATCAGCGCTCTGAAACCGGCGTTCACCACGACCTGCGCGACGTTGAGCGCCACCAGAATGCCAAACAGCTCCCAGCCGTGGCCGCTGGTCAGCGCGGCACAGCGGTCGCGGACATCCGCGTCGGGGTCGACGGCGCAGACCGGTCCGACCACCGCCCAGCGGACCGTTGCGATGATTCCGGGAACGATCAGGAGCAGGTACTGCGCCGCAATGTGGAGTGTGGTGCCGATCGCAGTGCTCACCAGAGGGCTTAGCCGGGACAACCCCCCCGCGAGCCCGGTCGCGATGAACGACATCGCGAGGTCAAGGAAGGCCTGGAGCTGCTGTGTCCAGAGGCCCAGCGCCCCTCCCAGCGACCACGTGGCGACCCAGACCAGAAATCCCGGCGAATGCACGAGGAGCGCCACGCCGAGGAAGAGCGGCAGCTCGGCCGAACAGACCCCGAGGGTCCGCGAGAGAGCGCGCCCAACGGAGAACCGTGGCCGCTCGAGGAGCAGCGCGGGTGCTGAGACGCTCGCCTCCCGCTGCATGCAGGCCCCCCTCTGACCGAGAGCCCATCTTCCCCGGCCTGCCGTGGCCGGTCCAGCGGCGGGCTCAGCGCGACGGCTTGATGTTCTGGTTGTTCCGGAAGAGGTTCCCCGGGTCGTACGTCGCCTTGATCTTTGCCAGTCGCGGGTAGTTGTCGCGGTACGCGGACTTCACGTAGTCCTCGCCCTCGTCCATGATCATGTTGACGTAGGCCCCGCCGGCGGAGTGCGGGTGGAGCGCGAGCCAGTAGTTCTTCGCCCACTCGATCGTCTTCGGGTTGTTCGCCGGATCCGGATCCACCCCGACGATCACCTGCGCGAAGTTCGCGTCGCGAAAGCTGAACGCGGTGTCTCCCGAGGCGGCCCGGTGCGCCGCGCCGTTGATCGGGTAGATGTGCATGGTGGAGTGGAAGGTCGGCAGCTGCGCGCCGTACTTCACGTGCAGGTCGATCGCCTTGTCCGAGAGTTCCTTGAAGAAGTCCGCCTTCCAGTACCACTGCAGGCCGGACGGGTAGAGCGCGTCGAACATGCTCTGCAGTGCCGGCCAGGGGACCGGTCCCACGAAGTCGATGACCGGGGGCCCGAAGGCGCGAATGGACTTGAAGCGCTCCTCGGCCTTCTCCATCGGCCCCGAGTAGCACCACACGATGCCCACCATCTTCTTGTTCTGGTACTGCTCCGGGAACGGCGCGACCGGTGGGACGGTGAGGAAGCCGAACCAGCCGTTGATGTCCTCCGGCGCCTTGAGGATGAAGTCGCGCCACCACTTCAGCACCTCGCCGCTCTTCTCCAGTGGGTAGATCATCGGCCCGCCGTAGACCTGGCTGACCGGATGCAGCCGGAACTCGAACGACGTCACCACGCCGAAGTTGCCGCCGCCGCCGCGCACAGCCCAGAAGAGGTCGTCGTTCTTCTTGGCGCTGGCGGTGACGAAGCGCCCGTCGGCCAGCACCATGTCCACGCTCAGGAGGTTGTCGAGCGTCAACCCGTGCGTGCGCGCGAGGTATCCGATGCCGCCGCCCAGGGTGAGACCGCCGACGCCGGTCGTGGAGATGAAGCCGCTCGGCGTCGCCATCCCGAACGGATGGGTCGCGTGGTCGACGTCGCCCCACTTCGCGCCGCCCTCGACGCGCACGGTGCGCGCCTCGGGATCGACCCGGACGCCCTTCATTCTCGAGAGATCGATCACCAGCCCGTCGTCGACGGTGCACAGGCCTGGTCCGCTGTGCCCGCCGCCGCGCACGGCCACCGCCAGCTTCTGGTTCCGCGCGAAGTTCACCGACGCGATGACGTCCGCCACGTCGATGCAGCGGACGATGATCGCCGGCTTGCGATCGATCATCCCGTTGTAGACCTTGCGCGCCTCCTCGTAGATGGTCCCGTCACCCGGTCGGATCAGCTCGCCACGCACCTGCGACCGGAAGTCCTGCATCGCCTTCTCGTCCAGCTTGGCCATGTCACTTGCTCCTCGTCGGTCCAGCGTTGTGACAGAGAGGGTCACCCGAGCTCCGTGAGCAAAACGTTCGGGCCGGTCCGGCGTGGCAGGAGAAGAGCCCCGGGACCGTTAGCGCGCCGTTAGCTCGGCGAGGAGATCGCGCGCCGCTGCGTGATCCGGCGTTCCCTCCCCTTCACCGAGAGTGCGGATCAGCTCGGGCAGCGGCCCCGGCACCCGGGTGAGGCGGGCCAGACTCGTCGCGGCGCGAAGCGCGAGCGAGAGCGCGCCCATGTTCCGGGCGACCTCCAGCGAGCGGGTGTAGGCCGCGCGTGCCTCGTCCTCTCCGCCGCCTCCGGCAAGACGCAGGTCTCCGCGCAGCCGGTGCAGCTCGGCGTCCCACCAGCGCTCGTTGCTGCTGCGCACCTCGGCCAGCGCCTCGTCGAGCGCCGCGAGGCCCTCCTGCGCGCGCCGGGCCCGGCAGAAGACCCCGGCGAGGAGCCCGAGGTAGTACGGCATCCGGAGCCGCGCGCCGGTGGCGCGAAACGCGTCGATCGAGCGCCGGAGCGCGCCGATGCTCTCGTGGTCGAGCCGGCAGGATGCGTCGGCGTGGCGGACCAGGATCTCGGACCAGGCCCGGTAGTACGGAGCGCGCGCCTCGGTGCAGATCGCGAGCGCACGCTCCGCGTAGAGCCTGGCCGTCTCCGGATCCGAGCGGACCTGCTGCAGCAGCGCGAGGTAGGTCGCAGACAGGGCCTGATTGAACGGTTGCTTCAACGCGTCCGCGATCCGCATCGACTCCAGCCCGTGCGAGAGCGCGGTGTCCACGCGGCCCTGCAACCAGAGGACGTGTGAGTACCAGGCGCGGCCGTGCACCGCGAAGTTCCATCCCTGCTCGTCGGCGATGCGCTCGACCTGCTGAGGGTCGGTGAGGGCCAGCGCCCGCGCGAAGGCTTCCCCGGCCTGGGCGATCCGTCCGAGGTGCAGTCTCGCCCCGGTGAGCATCGTCTCGCTCTCCAGGGGCGGGGACGTTCCGCTCATCCGCTCGTAGAGCCGATCCAGCTCCTCGTGGACCAGCTCGACCTCCGAGAGACGTGCCTGGACCACGAACAGCGACTGGAGCCCGTAGAGCGCCCGGGCCCGCGGCTCATCGTCGCCCACGGTGTCGCAGAGCGCGACGGCGCGGTCCAGCGTCCGCTCCACCTCCGGCGAGGTCCAGCCCAGCGTCATCCGGTAGAGCCGGGCGAGCGCGAGCTGGATGCGCAGCTCGACCGCGTCGCGCGCCAGGTTCGCCGGCTGGCGCTCCAGGAGCCCGAGGGCCCGGCGGAAGAGATCGATCGCGTCCTCGTTGGCGTAGGTGCGCAGCGCCACGGCCGCGGCGCGCTGGTAGAGCTCGATGGCCTTGGGCTCCAGCCCGGCGCGCTCGTGATGCGCGGCGATGCTGCCGCTCACCGGATCGAGCGCCTCGACATGCAGCCGCTCCAGCGCCTCGGCGATGCGGTGGTGAAGGAAGCGCCGCTGCGCCGGGCCGATCTCGGCGTAGGTCACCTCGCGTAGCTTGTCGTGGGTGAAGTCGTACCGGTTGGCGCCGATCTCGCGGACGATGCGCCGCTGCCAGAGCTCGTCGAGCGCGCGGGCCAGCGCGTCCTCCGGAAGCTGACCGGCAGCGAGCAGCAGATCGAGGCCGAAGCCGCGGCCGATGGAGGCGGCGAGCCTCGCCAGCTCCCGCGCCGGCTCGGAGAGCTGCGCCAGGCGCGACTCGATGACTGCCTGCACCTTCGAGGGAAGCGCCACCCGCACCGGGTCCGGTCGCTCCCGCGCCGCCGCCGGTGCCGCGCCGAGGCCTGCCCGGGCCATCTCCACCACGAAGAGCGGATTGCCCTCGGTCTGGCTGAACAGCCGCAGGGCGGCGAACTCGTCGAGCTCGCGGCGGGCGACGTGCCCCGCGAGGCTGGCCGTCTCCGCGGCGTCGAGCGCCTCGAGGGGGAACTCGGTGACCGGGATCCGGCCTGCCCGGAGGTGGCGGAGCAGCCCCCGGAGCGGATGCTGGCCGGCGACCTCCTCGTCGCGGGCGGTCCCGACCACCAGCATGCGCGCGTGGGCGTCGAAGCGGAGCAGGTAGTGCAGCCACTCGATCGTCTCGCGGTCGCACCACTGCAGGTCGTCCACCAGGAGCACCAGCGGCTGGGGAGCGGCGAGCACCGAGCGGGCCAGCGCCTCGAAGAACCGCTGGCGCTGGCCGTACTCGGTCATGGGCTCGGGCACGGGCAGATCCGGGCGCTCTGCGCGGAGCTCGGGAAGGACACGGGAGAGCTCCGAAAGCCAGGTGGCATCGAGCCGGAGCAGCCCCTCCCGCAGAGGGGAGGTGCGCAGCCAGTCGGTGACCGGCGCCAACGACAGCTCACCCTCGGTGGCGTAGGAGCGCGTCGAGGCGACGGTCACGCCCTGGCGCCGCGCCCAGGCCAGCAGCTCCTCGCCGAGCCGCGACTTCCCGATGCCCGGCACGCCGGTGATCAGCGCAAACCCGGGCTTGCCGGCCGTGGCGGCGCGAAACGCCTCGACGAGCCCCTGCCACTCCCGGTGGCGTCCGACCAGCGGCGGTGCGGCGTCGTGCCCGGTCCCGGGCGGCGCGGCGGCCGGCTCGGCGTCCCGGAGGAGCGCAGCGTGTGCTCGTTGCAGCTCCGCGCCGGGCTCGACTCCGAGCTCGCGACGGATGACGGCGGCATGCTCGCGGTACGCCCGCACTGCCCCCGGCCGATCTCCCGCCAGCGCCAGCACCCGCATCAGCTGGCGACAGGCCTCCTCGTCGGTGGGCTCGCCCTGGAGCAGGGTCTTCAAGTGTCCGACGGCGGCTGGGTACTCGCGGGCGGCCTCGAGCACCTCGGCGAGCCGCGCGAGGGTGCGCCGCTGGAGCTGCCTCAGACGCTCCCGGTCGCCCTCGATCCAGGGGTCGTAGCAACCGGGGAGCAGCTCCCCGCGGTAGAGCTCCACCGCCCGCTCCAGCGCAGCTCGCTCCTGCGGCTCACCCCGGGCGGCGGCAGCATCGGACACCGCGGACTCGAAGGCGGCGACGTCGAGCTCGAAGGACGCGTCGTGACGCCACCCGGCGGTCCGGGTGTCCGCGAAGAGATAGCGCTCCGACTCGGGGAGCGCGTGGCGAAGCTCGTGGAGGATCTGCCGGAGGTTGTTGCGCGCCTGCGCCTCGCTCGAGTCCGGCCAGAAGGTGAAGGCCAGGTGCTGCCGCAGCTGCGGCGCGTCGCGATGCAGCAGGAGGTAGCCCAGCAGCGAGTGCAGCCGGGGAGAGTGCACGGCCGTCACCGCGTGCTCGCCGTGCACGAGGCTCACCCCGCCGAGGAGACGGATGTGCAGGATCGGCTCCATGCCCACGGCGGGCACCTTAGCGCCGGTCCGGGGCGCCCCGGTGAACGCTGCTCCATCACAGCGCCGTGACACGGGGTCCGGCACAGCCCGGCCACGGTGTCGCCGATGATACCGTCGTCGCTCGCGTGGTCCCGTCCCTGCGCTTCGTCCTCGACGACCTGTCCGGCGCGCCGACGCGCGCCCTCATCGCGCGGCACCTCGATGGCATGCACGCAAGCTCTCCACTGGAGAGCGTTCACGCCTTCGACGTGGACCGGCTCCGGCAGCCCGGTGTCACCTTCTGGTCCGTCTGGGTCGGGAGCGAGCTCGCCGGGTGCGGAGCGCTCAAGGTCCTGGATCCGGAGCGAGGCGAGCTCAAGTCGATGCGGGTGGCGGACCGGTTCCTGGGTCGCGGCATCGGCCGCGCCATGCTCGAGCACCTCACCGCGGAGGCCCGGGCGCGCGGGCTGAAGACCCTCTGGATCGAGACCGGCTCGTCGCCGGCGTTCGTCCCCGCGCTCCGGCTGTACGAGAGCGCCGGCTTCGAGCGCTGCGGCCCCTTTGGCGACTACCGCGAGGACCCGTTCAGCGTGTTCATGACCCGGACGCTGTAGCCGGGCGAGGCGCGCCCGTCAGCTCGGCCGGGAGCGCCGGAGGCCGGGATGGAACGCGAACACCAGCTCGCGGCTGGCGAAGGCGAAGAAGGGCGCCACCAGCACGTCGACCGTGTAGTGCACGTGCTGCCAGAGCACGCAGACGGCGACCATCGCCGTGCCGACGAGGAAGAAGCGACGCAAGGCCCTGTTCGGCACCAGCAGGGTGAGCAGGGCCAGGGTCGCCGTGTGGCCGGAGAAGAAGAGGTCCTTGGTGAACACCTCGCCAGTCCCGGCGATCTGCACCAGCGGGTCCCGCAGCGCGATCATCCCCGGCGGCGCTTCGAGCGGCACCACCGACATCACCGCCATGCGGAGGAGCACCATCACCGCGTACGCCTGGGCGCCGGCCACGAGGCGCCTGGGGTGGGGCAGGAGCACCACGACCGTGGTGATGATGCCCACGTAGACCAGGACGAAGGTGGGCCAGGTGACGTCCCTGGCAGGGACGAGCGCGAGCACCGGATCGGGCAGCAGCACGCCGGGGCGAAGCTCGACCCAGGCCAGGAAGCGCGCCATGACGGCGAGAACCGCGACCAGCGCGACGGGGCTGACGATGGCCTCGACGCGAAACCGCTGCTCGCTCCACGCCCCTCGCCACGCAGCGGTGACGTCACCGGGGCGGCGCAGGAGTTCCAGGGTGTTCGGGACATGCCGGTCGATGGGGCCTCTCTTACCGCCAGCGGGCCCCCGCGGTCCCGGGAATCCGACGCCTACACCGCCACCCGCAGCGCGGCCCCGGCCGTGCGGCTCGTCCGACTGGCCCGGAGGCCAAGGACCCCGAATGCAGCGAGGACGAGGCTCCAAGTGCGCTACTCCTCGGGGCATGAGCCGAGCCGCGCTGGTGACCGGAGCCTCGTCGGGCCTGGGCGAGGAATTCGCCCGTCTCTTCGCCGCGGACGGGATCGACCTCGTCCTGGTGGCGCGGCGACGCGACCGACTGGAGACGCTGGCCGCGGAGCTGCGTGGCGGCGGAAAGGTCTCGGTGCACGTGCTGGCCGCGGATCTGTCCCTCCCCGATGAGGTCGAGCGGGTCGTACGTGAGGTCCAGGCCCTGCCGGTGGAAATCGAGTTCCTGATCAACAACGCCGGCCTGGGCAACGTCGGCGCCTTCGCGTCAGGCCCCCTCGAGAAGCAGCTGGTGATGGTGGACGTGAACATCCGGGCGCTGGTCCGGCTGACGCACGCCTTCCTGCCCGGAATGCTCGCCCGGAAGCGGGGGCGGGTGCTCGACATCGGCTCGACCGCCGGCCTCCAGCCGGGGCCGTTCGGGGCGGTCTATTACGCCAGCAAGGCGTTCGTGAACTCCTTCACCGAGGCGCTGTCGCACGAGCTGAAGGGGACGGGCGTGACGGCGACCGTGAGCCTTCCGGGGGCGACGGCGACCGAGTTCGCCTCGGTGGCCGGCAGCGGATCCACCGCGCTGTTCCGGTCCGGCGTGATGTCCTCGACGGAGGTGGCGAGGGGTGCGTACCGGGCCATGCACCGGGGAACGCCCTTCGTGGTCCACGGCTGGAGGAACCGGATCCTGGCCTTCAGCGTCCGCCTGGGACCGCGGTCGGTGGTCCGGGCGATCGCCGCGGCGATGAACAGGCCCTCGGCCTCGTAGCCCGCGCGCTCAGCCGAGGATCAGCGTGGAGTCTCCGAACTCGTGCCCCCGGTATCCGCCGGTGATGACGTGGAGCGTGTAGAGCAGCTGGAACGGCCCCGGGAGGAACGCGCTCAGAAGCTCGAAGTGGCTCGAGTCCCGGGCGTGGATGCCGGAGAGGAGGCCGTTCACGATGCGGGGCTCGAATCCCCGACCGATGCGGAGATCGGTGAGACCGGAGCCCGGGCGCAGGTCGCCGCCCCCGGAGCGCGCCGCTCCCTCGAGCGCACGGACCACGGTGGTTCCGACCGCGATCACCCGCCCGCCCCGCCGGCGAGCCCCGGTCACCGCCTGGGCGGTGGACGCGGGGATCTCGTACCGCTCGGGCAGCGGCAGCGCGGCGTCGAGGGCCCCGTCGCCGGTCGACGACAGCCCGGCGGCGTGGGTCAGCGCGGCGAGGGCCACCCCGCGGGCGCGGATCCGCGCGAGCAGCTCCAGCCGCAGCGGTCGGCCGGCGGACGGCATCTCGGAGGCCCAGGGGCGGGCGGCGTAAGGCGTCTGCACGCGAGAGAGGGGCAGCGGCAGCGTCTCGTAGGCGTACTGGACCGGACGGCCGTGGAGGTAGAGCGCGGACCAGAACCGCTCCGGAGGTGTCTCGAAGCGGATCCGCACCAGCCGGACGGAGACCTCCGACAGCGCCTCCACCCGGGCACGGAGCCCCGGCCCGAGCTGGAGGACGTCTCCGGGCACGAGCGAGGGAGGCGGCGGGCGGGACTCGGTGGGCGTCCGCCAGTCCCCGGCGCCGAAGGCCACCGCACGCCAGGTGCCGTCCGTCTCCTCGCCTGCGAGCCGGAGCTCGATGGGCTCCCCGCGCACCGTGCCGTGGAGGGACGCGGGCAGGGTTGCCGCGTCGTTCAGCACCAGGAGGTCCCCTGGACGGAACAGCTCGGGCAGCGCGTCGACGTGCGTGTCGGCGAGCGTCCCTCGCCGGGGATCGAGGTGGAGGAGTCGCCCCGCTGCCCCTGCGACCGGCGTTGCCGCCTCTTGGACCGCGTGCTTCATGCCGCCTCCCGCAGCAGCGCCAGGACACGGGCCGCGGCCTGCTCCGGCCGGGGCAGGGTGCCGGGGTCCGCCTCGGGCACCGCCTCGCGGTGCATCCGGGTGTCCATCTCCCCGGGATCGACCGTCAGGAACCGCACCCCGGCGGCGGAGAGCTCGGCGTCCCAGATGCGACCCAGCTGCTCGAGCGCCGCCTTCGACACCCCGTAGGCGCCCCATCCGGCGTAGGGCGAGGTCGCGGCGTCAGAGCTGACCAGCACCACCGTCCCGCGCCCGCGCAGGGCCATGCTTCCCACCAGCGCCCGGGTGAGCCGGAAGGGGCCCAGGAGGTTGGTGGCGAGCGCCTGCTCGAAGTCCGCGTCGGAGGTGTCCGCCAGCGCGGCGAGCGGCACGGGGCCCAGCGCGCCGGCGTTGTGGATGACGACCTCGGCCGGTCCGACCAGCGCGCTGCTGGTGCCCGCGACCCGCGCCGCCGAGTCCGGGGCGGAGACGTCGGCGACGACGGCGTGGGCCTCTCCACCCTGCGCGCGGATCCGGTCCACGACCGAGCCCAGCGCGTCGCGGTCGCGCGAGACCAGGACCAGGCGTGCGCCCTCCCGCCCGAGCGCGTCGGCGAGCGCGGCGCCCAGACCGCGGCTGGCGCCGGTGACGATGACTGCCTTTCCTCGTAGTTCCATGGCGTTCTCCATGGTTTGCGGAATAGCCGGGCCGCTCCAGGGAATTGACCGACGCGCCAGTCCTTTGGCAGAAGGTCACGGGATGAGCGTCACCTCCCAGGACGCGGCCGGCCGGCTCGGCGAGAACGTTCGGCAGCTGCGGCTGCTCCGCGCCATGACCCAGGAGCAGATCTCGCGGCTGGCCGGGCTACCCCGCGCCACGTGGGCGAACCTCGAGTCCGGGGCGGCGAACCCCACCCTGACCGTGCTCCAGCGGGTGGCGATGGTGTTCCAGGTCTCGATCGAGGAGCTGCTCGCCTCGCCCCGGGCCGGAGCGCGCCACTACCGGAGGGGAACGTTGCCCACGCGCGCGCGAGGGGCGGTGGAGCTGCGCTCGCTGCTGCCCGACCCCATCCCGGGGATGATCATCGAGCGGATGGAGCTGCCGCCCGGCGCGTCGATGACCGGCGTGCCCCACACTCCGGGGACGCGCGAGTACCTCACCTGCGAGCGGGGGACGATCCGGCTCGCGGCAAGCGGCCAGCGCTGGGAGCTCGCCGCGGGCGACGTGGTGGTGTTTCGCGGCGACCAGCGGCACGCCTACTCGAACCCGGGTCAGGTGGCCGCGGTGGGCTACAGCGTAGTGGTGCTCGCGCCCGCCGCCGGGTGACGGCTACGGTGGCGTCGATGGCGACCTCCGGCACCGACACGGGAAGCGCGCTCACCCACCTCCAGTGCACCGCCTGCGGCAAGGAGCACGACGCGGATCGCCTGCAGACGCTCTGCCCCAGCTGCGGGAAGGTACTGTTCGCCCGCTACGACCTCGGACGCGCGGCGCGGACGTTGACGCGCGAGGCAGTGGCCGCGCGGCCCCGTGGGATGTGGCGCTGGCGCGAGCTGCTGCCGGTGCGCGATGCGAGGAACGTGGTCTCGCTCGGAGAGGGGGACTCGCCGCTCCTGCCTGCCCCGCGGCTCGGTGCGCTGGCCGGGCTGAAGCGCTTGCTGGTGAAGGACGAGGGGACCAACCCCACCGGCTCCTTCAAGGCACGGGGCATCTCGGCGGCGGTGTCACGCGCCCGCGAGCTCGGCGCCAAGGACGTCGCGCTGCCGACGGCAGGGAACGCGGGCGGGGCGCTGGCGGCGTATGCCGCGCGGGCCGGTCTCGGGGCGCACGTCTACATGCCGGTGGACGCGCCGGAGCTGAACCGGAAGGAGTCGAGCGTCTACGGCGCCGAGGTGGTCCTGGTCCGCGGGCTGATCAACGACTGCGGCGCCTGGGTCAAGCGCCGCGCGGCCGAGCAGGGCTGGTTCGATGTGTCGACCCTGAAGGAGCCGTATCGCGCCGAGGGCAAGAAGACGATGGGGCTCGAGCTCGCCGAGCAGCTCGGGTGGGAGGTGCCGGACGTCATCGTCTACCCCACCGGTGGCGGAACCGGGCTGGTCGGAATCTGGAAGGCGCTGGAGGAGCTCGAGCAGCTGGGGTGGATCGGGGCGCGCCGGCCGCGGATGATCGCCGTGCAGACCGAGGGGTGCGCGCCCATCGTCCACGCGTTTCGCCAGGGCCTGGAGCACGCGCCGGCGGTGCAGGGAGCCCGGACGCAGATCAGCGGCCTGCGCGTGCCCGCCGCGGTGGCGGACTTCCTGATGCTCGCGCTGATCCGCCGCTCCGGAGGGACGGCGCTGACGGTGACCGACGACGAGGCGCTGGCCGGGATGCGGGAGATCGCGTCGACCGAGGGCGTCTTCGCCGCTCCCGAGGGGGGCGCGGTCTGGGCAGGAATCAAGAAGCTCGTCGCGGCCGGGACGATAGACCGCGACGAGCGGGTGGTCCTGATGAACACCGGAACCGGGCTCAAGTACGGCGAGCTGGTCTCCGTGGAGCTGCCGGTGGTCGACCGGCTCTGAGCTTCGCGCCGAGACGGGGCGCCTGAAAGGCCCCCGAGCCCCGGAGACGGCTCCGCCTCGATGAGGAGCCACGCTGTGTCGCCCACGAGACCGGACCAGGGTCGCTTTCGCGCGCAGGTCCTCACGGGCGTTGCACCGGACGGCCGCCCGAGGCAGATCGAGCCCATCCACGGAGGAACCGACATGCAGAGCCGAGCGACCGCGGAGTGGCAGGGCGATCTGATGAGCGGGCAGGGCAAGACCAGCGTGGCGAGCGGCGTCTTCACGGGCGCCGGCCTCAGCTGGAGGGCGCGGACCGAGGGCGTGGCGCGGATGACCACCCCCGAGGAGCTGCTCGCCGCGGCGCACGCGAGCTGCTTCTCGATGGCGCTCTCTCACGGGCTCGCCCAGGCCGGTCACCCCGCGAAGAAGCTGGAGACCAGCTGCGTCGTCGAGTTCGGCCCGAAGGCAGGCGGCGGGTTCGAGGTGCGGTCCTCGGCGCTCGAGGTCAAGGGCTGGGTCCCGGGCCTCGACGCAGCCGGATTCGAGAAGGCCGCCCAGGGCGCCGGGAGCGGTTGCCCCATCTCTGCAGCGCTGAAGATCCCGACGTCGGTGAAGGCCAGCCTGCAGAAGTAGTGGCTGCCCTACTTCTTGAGGCCGGCCAGCACGGTGTTGATCCGCTTCTGCTGCACCGGATCCTTCGTCATGACGAGCGCCTTCTCGTAGCTGGCGATCGCACCCTTCTTGTCGCCGGTGGCGGCCAGCGCCTCGCCGAGGCTGTCGTGGGCATTCCACGAGTCCGGGTGGTCCTTCACGTTCTTCTTGAACAGGTCGAGCGCCTCGGAGTTCCTCTTGTCGGCGAGGAGCTGGTAGGCGAGCTGGTTCACGTCATTCTCGTTCGCCAGCTTCATCGCGTCGGCGCGCAGCTTCGAGGCGCCCGCCGGGTCCTTCTTCTCGATCAGCTTCGCCTTGGTGGTCAGGTTGCCGAACGCGGGCTGGACCTTGATCGACTCGTCCACCCAGGCCAGCGCCTGGTCTGCGCCGCAGTCCTCCTTCACGCACCACACCGCTGCGTTGTTCCAGGGCTGCCAGAAGAACTTGGACAGCCCCCGAAGCTGGCCCTTGATGCTCGCCACGGTCACCGCCTTCGTGTCGACGCTGATCGGGAAGGAGATCTGGAGCTTCTCCCAGTTCAGCACGACGTTGGCGGAGGTCTCGGTGGGGTTCTCGAAGCGGTACTCGAGGCTCTCCTCGTGCTCGGCCGTGGTGGGCGTGACGGTGAAGCGGACCGCGTCCTCCTTCGGGTCGTAGCTGAAGCTGCCCCAGGCGGTGCTGACGGTGCTGAGGGCGACGGTCCACGTCTTCGCCGTGGGGATCATGTGAACCCCGTACGTTCCGGCGGCGAGCTGCTTCCCGCCCACGGTGACCGGTGTGGAGAAGCTGATGGTGGTGTTCTCGTTTGCTCCGGCCCGCCACGGCTCGTCGTAGGGAACCAGCCCTCCCCAGATCTTCCGCTTCCCGACGGCCGGCCGGTGGTAGTCGATGGTGATGTCGGTGAGGCCAACCCGCTGGCTGACGGACGCGTGCGGGCTCGCATCGGGCAAGGTCAGGCGAGGGGCCTGGGCCAGCGCGGGCGTTGCGCCGAGCAGGGCCAGGAGGAACAGCCGGTGAGCGGTGGGGGCGAGGTGCATGCGCGATCTCCCTGGAGCGCCGCGTTAGAGCAACCCGCGAAGGGTCACCATGCTGCTGCAGCGGGGGGCCCGGAGCCTGCAGCGTCTCGCGGCGGAGGCCGGGCCGGGACGCCCCGCAGCATCTCCAGCCCACGGCAATCCCCTGCAACGCGGTGGCGGGCCGCATGAGCGCCATCCTCCTCGCTCTGGGCTCCGCGCTCGGGTACGGCGCGGCCGACTTCATGGCCGGCTGGCTGTCCCGGCGAAGCCACTATGCCCGCGTCTCGCTGCTGGCCCAGCTCGCTGCCGGGACCGGCACGCTGACCGCCTCGCTGGTGGTCGGGGGCCGACCCTCGGGCGCGTCGCTCGCCTGGGGCGCGCTCTCCGGGCTCGGCGGCGGCCTGGGGACGCTCGCCCTGTACCGGGGCTTGGCGCGCGGGCGGATGAACGTCGTGGCCCCGCTGTCCGGCGTGCTCGCGGCCGCGCTGCCCGCGCTCTTCGGGCTCGTGCTCGGCGAGCGGCCCAGTCTGGCGGCGATGGCCGGGCTCGGCATGGCGCTTCCGGCGGTGTGGCTGACGGCGCGGACCGAGGAGAGCGCGGCGTCGGCCTCCGCGCCCCGGGCGTCCAGCGGCGCGATCGACGGCGTGCTGGCCGGCCTCGGCTTCGCGGTCCTCTTCATCGGCCTGCAGCGCGCGGGGCGCGGGGAAGGCCTGTGGCCCACCGCCGCGTCACAGCTCGTCGCGGCAGTTCCGATGCTCGTGCTCCATGCTCGGGCCCTTCGCAGGCCGGCCGGTCCGGAGGACGCGTGGCTCCGGCTCGGCCCGCTCCTCGCCGGCGTGCTCGTGGCGGTGGCGGCGATCTGCTTCTTCCTCGGGACCCAGCGCGGGCTGCTGACCGTGGTCGCGGTCCTGACCTCGCTCTACCCGGCGGTGACCGTGGCGCTCGCGCGCTGGATCCTCGCCGAGCACATCGGTCGCTGGCAGGGGGTCGGCCTCGCCCTGGCGGGCGCGTCGGTCGCGCTCATCTCCGGGGGCTGAACGCCCGGGCGCTCACTGGATCTCGGCGCGGATCTCCCCGGGCCTGCAGGCCTCGGTGTGGAGGTTGACGTACCCGGCCCCGCCCGCCTTGAGCGCGGTGACGAAGCTCGCGAAGTCCGGCGGTGTTCCGCTCGCCGGCGTGTAATCGGCGGCCGTCAGCGTCTTCGTGAACGGCGAGTCGAACGGAGCGGTGAAGGGCAGCACAATGGGGCCCGCCGCCGCCGGAGTCCCTGAGTGGATGTGGGCCATGAAGACCGCCGACGAGAGCCCCGAGTAGGTGACGTTCACCACGACCGACTGATCGCCGGTCGGAATGGTGACCGTCGCCGTCCCCGTCGCTGCCACCCCCGCGTCGGTGCAGGGTGGGGTCTCGTTCTGCGGCATCATCGCGAGGTTGCTGAAGACCTTCTGCTGGGGCGAGGACTCGTCGTTGCTGCAGGCCAGGCCAATCCCGATCGCCACCAGGAACACCGAGAACAGAACACGCTTCATTGCCGCCTCCCACCCATCGGCTCCCCTTGCCCCGGCGACACGACGGCCTGGGGGCGTTGCGTTCCTGGCGAAACAGTCCCTTGGCGAGCGTCTGCGACTCGACCTTCGCCTCGCTCCACGGCATGGTGCTGCCGGCCTGGAGGTCCCCATGTCGATGCGCAGGAGGCTGCTCGGCGGAGGAGGCGCGGTGATGCTCCTCCTGTGCTCCCACGCTCGAGCGAACCCCCCGGAGGCGCGCATGCAGATCACCTCGTCGTCCTTCACCCATCAGGGAGCGATTCCCGCGAAGTACACCTGCGAGGGCTCGGACACCTCGCCGCCCCTGGCGTGGAGCGGCGTGCCCTCCTCGGCGAAGAGCCTCGCCCTCATCGTGGACGATCCCGACGCCCCGGACCCGAAGGCGCCGAAGACGACCTGGGTGCACTGGGTGCTCTACGACGTCCCACCCGGGACGTCGTCGCTCGCCGAGGGTGGCTCGCGGTCGCTGCCCTCAGGGACGAAGGACGGGCTCAACGACTGGAAGAGGACCGGGTACGGAGGACCGTGCCCACCCATCGGACGGCACCGGTACTTCTTCAAGCTCTACGCGCTCGACACCGTCCTTCCGGATCTGCGAACGCCCTCGAAGGCCGAGCTGCTCAAGGCCATGGAGGGCCATGTCGTGGGCACCGCCGAGCTCGTCGGGACGTACCAGAAGGGGCAGAAGTGAGGGCAGACACGCGATGAGAGCGGAAGATCTTTCCACGGCGGTCGGGCCGCTCGACGCGGTCCAGAAGGATCCCGATCACCATGGCGTCCTGCTGGAGAACGACCACGTCCGAGTGCTGGACGCGCTCCTCCGCCCGGGAGAGCAGACCGAGATCCACACCCACGTGTGGCCGAGCGCGCTCTACGTGCTCAGCTGGAGCGACTTCGTCCGGATCGATCCGCAGGGAAAGGTGATCGCGGACTCCCGCACGATGCATCGGCCGGGTCCCGGCGAGGCCATCTGGAGCCCGGCGCTTCCACCCCATCGGGTGCGGAACGTGGGCAGCTCCGACCTGCGGCTCATCGCGGTCGAGCTCAAGTCACTGGGCTGACCCCGGGCAAGCAGCGAGAGGAGACACCGGGCCCCGCGATCGTTGCGCGGTCCGGACGAAGAATTTTTTCGCACCGGTCCCGGTGACGGAAGGGAGGCCATCCACGCAAGGGCAGGGATGAAAGAGAGGTCACGGTTGATGAGATGTCTCCGAACCTTCGTCCCCCTGGTGATGGGCACCATGCTGGTGCTCGTCACCGCATGCGGTTCCAGCCCGGGCGTGCAGGCCAGCATCGGACCCTCGGGCGGCTCGCTCGCGATGGAGAACCCGTCGGTCCGCTTCGACGTTCCGCCAGGAGCGCTCACCACCGACACCCTGGTCTCGATGCGCGCCAGCAGAGACCCGCAGTCGGTCCTGGTCACGCTCGAGCCCGCGCAGCTCGGGCTGGCGAAGCCGGGACAGCTCTCGGTCTCGCTGTCCGGGACGCCACACATCTCCGGCGTGGCCGAGCTCACGGTCGCCGGGGAGCAACCCATCGGCGTGGATAGCCGGGTGGAGGACGCGTCCGGCGTCAGCGCCCGCCTGGGCCTGGACCGCCTCACACGGGTCCGCATCATGACCGCGGACGTGCCCGACGGTGGAACGGTGCCCGGTGTCTGCAATGACGACCGCCGTCACCGCGGGGAAGGAGACGGAGAGGATGGGGACGGTGACGGCGGTCACCATGACGGGGATGACGGCGAGCACCACGACGGCGGAGTGAGCGATGGCGGCGTGCTGGGCTCGGACGAGTGTCCGGACGGCTTCGAGTGCGACGACGGAGTCTGCGTGGCGCACGGGGGCAACCACGAGCACGACGACGATTGCCAGGGAGTGGACGCCGGGACGTGCCACGACGACGAGCACGATGGTGACCACGACGACGAAGGCGATCACCGGGACGGCGGGCATCCCTGACCGGCGTGCCCGGAAATGACCCCGGCGGGCGGGCGGGCTGCTAGCGTGCGCGCGTGTCGCTCGCCTTCGCCTGGCCGGCGGTCATCTCCGGCGCCATCCTCGCGCTGCATGCGTTGCTGCCGGCACGTGAGGTCGAGGGGTACGTCCGCGATGCGAGCGGTTCCCCCCTCCGCTACCGGCTGAACGGGCTGCTCGTCTTCGCGGTGACCGTCGCCATCTGGGTCGGCCTGTGCCGCGCAGGATGGATCGCCTGGGACGCGTTCTACGTCCACCGCTGGGAGATGGTCGCGGGAGCGTGCGTGCTGGGCATCCTCTTCACCCTGGGCGTCGTCCTCCCGGCTTCGCGCGTGCCGGGATGGGCGCTGGGGAAGGAGCTGTACCTCGGCCGCGTCGAGCAGCCGCGGTGGCTGGGCGGACGGGTGGACGCGAAGATGTTCCTCTACCTGTTCGGCGCGGTGATGCTGGAGCTCAATCTCCTGTCGTTCGGGGCGCACCACTTCCTCCTGCACCCCGACGAGCGATCCCCCGGCGTCGTGCTGTACCTCGCGCTGTTCAGCTTCTTCGTCCTCGAGTACCTCGCCTTCGAGCGCGTGCACCTCTACACCTACGACTTCGTCGCCGAGCGCGTCGGCTTCAAGCTCGGGTGGGGCTGCCTCTGCTTCTACCCGTGGTTCTACGCGGTCGGTCTGTGGACGACCGCCGAGCTTCCCGACCCGCACTGGCCCGGGTGGGCGTACGCGCTCGTCGCCGCGCTCTTCCTCGCCGGCTGGATGTTCGCTCGCGGAGCGAATCTCCAGAAGTACTGGTTCAAGCGCGAACCCGGGCGGAAGGCGTTCGGGGTGATCGCCCCCGAGGCGCTCGAGGGGCGGGTGCTGGTGAGTGGATTCTGGGGGCTATCGCGCCACATCAACTACCTGGGCGAGCTGCTGATGGCGTTGGCGCTGACGCTGAGCCTCGGACATCCGGAGGTGCTCGGTCCGTGGCTCTACCCGCTCTACTACGTGGCCTTGCTGGTGCCGCGGCAGCTCGACGACGATCGCCGCTGCGCCGAGAAGTACGGCCCGCTCTGGGAGACCTATCGCGAGCGGGTGCGCTGGCGGATCGTGCCGTTCATCTACTGAGCGGCGCGCCGCCGGATGGCCGACGCGAGCGCCTCGAGGGCCTGTCGGAGCCTCCCGGAGGCATCGGCCTCCGGGGTGGCGCTCTCGAGAAGTTTCCGCGGCAGGAACGGTGCGGTGAGCGATTCGTCGAGGACCTGAAGGCTCATCGTGCGGAGCGTCTCGGCCAGTGCCGCCTGCGCGAAGTTCCCTCCGGCCGCGGAGGCGTTGAGCAGCAGCACCGGCTTGCCGGGGAGCTCGGGGCACGAGACCAGCCAGTCCAGCGCGTTCTTCAGCGAGCCAGGCACGCCGTGGGCGTACTCCGGGCTGGAGATGACCCAGCCGTCCGCGGCGATGACCCGCGCGCGCAGCTCGGCGACGGCCGGTGGCACCGGACGGCCATCCTGGTCGTCGTCGGGGTTGAAGTGGGGAAGCCCGGCGAGCGCGTCGTACGTCTCCCACTCCATGCCCGTCGGAACGAGCGCGCCCGCGGCGTCGAGGAGCGCGCGGTTCGAGGACCGGGCTCGCAGGCTCCCGGAGATGGCGAGGACTCTCACCGCACCTCGTTTAACCGGTGCCGGCCGTCCCCGCCGGACTGCTAGCGTCCTGCGCGGATCGACCCGAGGAGAATCCGGTGGGCGACGACGCGTTCTTGCGGCGATACGGGAGCTGGGCCGTGGTGGCCGGCGCCTCCGAGGGGCTCGGCGCGGCATGGGCGGAGGCGCTCGCCGCGCGCAGGCTGAATCTGGTGCTCTTCGCGCGCCGTCCCGAGATCCTCGACGCGACCGCCGCCGCGATCCGTTCCCGGCACGCCGTGGAGGTCCGGACACTCGTCCTCGACCTCGCCGCCGGCTTCGGCGCGGAGCTCGAGCGTCTGGCCGGAACGCTGGAGCTGGGCTTCGGGGTGTTCAATGCGGCGCACGCCCCCCGCGGGCGATTCCTCGACCTGACGCTCGAGGACCAGCTGCGCAGCGTCGACGTGAACTGCCGCGGCCCGCTCACGATGGCCCACGTGCTGGGGAGGCGGATGGCCGCGCGAGGGAGGGGAGGGCTGGTGCTGATGTCCTCGCTCACGGCATTTCACGGCAGCCCGTTCATCGCCACCTATGGCGCGACGAAGGCGTTCAACCTGGTGCTCGGGGAGGGGCTGTGGTTCGAGCTGCGAGCGCGCGGCGTCGACGTGCTCGCCTGCGCCGCCGGAGCGACACGCACGCCGGGATTCCTCAGGGCCTCGCCGCACGGGGAGCCGGGGATGATCGAGCCCGCGCAGGTGGTGGAGGAGGCGCTGGGGCGGCTCGGCCGGACGGGCGTGATGATCCCCGGCCGCTTCAACCGGTTCGCGTCGTTCCTGATGCGCCGGGTGCTGCCGCGGGGTACGGCGGCGGGAATTCTCGGAAACCGCACGCGGAACCTGACCCTGCCCTCGGGTCCTGGATGAGGAGCGCTCGATGACGTTCGTCCACCTGGAGGTTCATGATCGCCTTGCCACCGTCCGTCTCGAGCGCGGCAAGGTCAACGCGCTGAACGAGCAGGTCGTCGACGAGCTGTCGGGCTGCCTCCGTCAGCTGGAGACCGATCCGGGTGTGCGTGGTGTGCTCCTGACCGGCACGGGGAAGTTCTTCTCCTTCGGCTTCGACATCCCCTCGTTCATCGGAACGGCAAAGGAGGACTTCACCGCCTATCTGCGAAAGTTCACCGCGCTCTACCGGGAGCTGTTCGCCCATCCTCGACCGGTGGTGGCCGCGCTCAACGGTCACACCGTGGCCGGGGGCTGCATGCTCGCCAGCGCCTGTGACGTCCGCGTGATGGTGAAGGAGAACGCACGGATAGGTCTCAACGAGATCGGGTTCGACTCCTCGCTCTTCGCCGGAAGCCTCGAGCTGCTCCGCTTCTGGGTCGGGGACCGCCGCGCGCAGGAGGTCGTCTACGGCGGAGAGCTGCATGGCGCCGAGCAGGCGCTCTCGCTGGGGCTGGTCGACGCGATCACCGACGCCACCGGGCTCCTCGGTGAATCCCGGAGCCGGCTCGAGGCGCTGGCCGCGAAGCCTCCGGCCGCGTTCTCCAGTATCAAGCGAGCCGTGCGCCAGCCGGTCCTCGAGGCGATGCAGCGGAGGGAGGAGGCGTCCATCCGCGAGTTCGTCGACATCTGGTACTCGGCCGAGACCCGGGCCGAGCTGGAGAAGATCACGATCCGTTCTTGAGCGAAGCGCAGAAGGCGTGCAGCCGTTCGTTGAACGCGGTGGCGTCGTCCCAGAAGACCGCGTGTCCAGCGCCAGGCACCATGTCGACCTGGGCGTGGCGCATCACCGCCCGGTGCTGCTCGACGGCGGCGGGGCGGACGATGGCGTCGAGCGCGCCGTGCGTCACCAGGATGGGTTTGCGCAGCGTTGCGAGCAGGTCGTCGTTGTCGACCGCACGCGAGAACAGACCTTGCCGGACGTACGTCGGCACCGAGACGTTGTAGTCGAGCATCCTCTGCAGATCGGCGTGCGATGGCTCGCGAGCGAAGCAGAGCTGCAGCAGGCCCTGGAGCCCGCGAGCGCAGGTCGCGGTGTCCCCGGAGAGGAACTGCCCGGCGACCGCGAGGAACCCGGGCGAGAGAACCGACATCGCCGCCTCGCTGCCGAGCTTGGTGACCGCGCCGACGAAGTGGAGGGCCCCGAGCTGCTTCTCGCCGTGGTGTCGGATGTAGTCCAGGAACACCAGGGGACCGTATGACCAGCCAGAGAGCACCGGCTGCTCCAGCTCGAGGGTGCGGATCACCGCATCCAGGTCATCGGCCCACTGCCGGGAGTCTCCGTACCCGTCGGATGGCTTGCCGGAGAGCCCGTGGCCGCGGAGATCCAGCGCGAGCAGCCGGTACCTCCTGGCCAGACTCGACTCCATCTGGCGGCTCCACTGCAGCGAGCATTGCGAGGCGCCGTGGAGGAAGAGGATCGGGCGCCCGCGCGGGTTTCCGTTCTCCACCACGTGAAGCTGGACGCCGCCCCCACCCAGGATCCGGTGGGATTTCATGGAGCCTCCCGCCACGGCTTCGCCGCCGGGTTCCGGGCAGGCGTCCTCGTGCGCAGGGAGAGTGCAGGCAGGGGGTGCGGAGTCGCAGGGGGCCTGCCAGGCCGGGGTCAGCGACTGCTGCGGGAGCTCCTCCCACGCGACCGGCGGCCGCGACCGCGGCGTGCGGAGGCCGCGCGGCGCGCCTGTCGCGACAGTGCCTTGCGCGAGGCGGCGCGGTGGGGCTCACGGCGGAGGGCCCGGGAGGTGGCACGGCTCCTTCGCCTCGAGGGAGACCTCGCCTTTCGCCGGCCCTGGCCGACCTCGTAGGCCCGCTCCGCCGACTGCCGGGTACGCCGGCTGGTGCGGCCCTTCTTCGGTGGCTTCAGGGGAACGCCGGCCCTCCGCGCCTTCGACAGGCCGATCGCGATGGCCTGCTTCGTCGAGCGTGCACCGTGCTTTCCCTGGCGAATGTGGTCCATCTCCTCGTGGACGAACTCGCCGGCGGCGGTCGAGGGAGCCTTCCCTTCCCTGAGGTCCTCCTTCGCCTTCTTCACAGTTCTCTTGTCGGGCATGACGAACAGTCCTCCGTCCCTGGAGGGTGGGAGTCCCGACGCCCTCGAGCAAGGTCTGGAGACTCGACCCGGAGCAGGCTTGCCACCCGGTCGTCTGCTGGGGGACGGAGAGCACCGCGGCCTGCGAAAATCGTTGGTGCCCGATGCAGAGGAGTAGAGTCTGCCGCCCACGAGGAGCACGGCCGCTCCGAGGAGGTCTCATGGCGCTCGAGTACGCGTTCGAGATGGCAGCCTCCAGCATCCGCTTCGGGCGAGGGGTCACGCGCGAGATCGGGATGGACCTGGCGGAGATGAGGGTCCAGAAGGTGATGGTCCTCAGCGACGCGCGGCTGGCGAAGCTGAAGCCGGTGGACACCGTCCTCCAGAGCCTGCGGGACAACCGCATCACCCACGCGCTGTTCGACCGAGTGCGCGTGGAGCCGACCGATGTCTCGTTCCGCGACGCGATCGCCTTCGCCACCGAGGGTGGATTCGACGCGTTCGTCGCCGTCGGCGGTGGATCGACCATCGACACAGCCAAGGCTGCGGACCTCTATGCCAGCTACCCGGCGGAGTTCCTCGACTACGTGAACGCGCCGATCGGAAAGGGCAAGCCGGTTCCCGGGCCGATCAAGCCACTGATCGCCGTGCCGACCACGTCGGGCACCGGAAGCGAGACGACCGGCGTCGCGATCTTCGACTACACGCCGCTCCACGCGAAGACGGGCATCGCGCACCGGCGGCTGAAGCCGCTCCTGGGCATCCTCGACCCGGAGAACACCCGCAGCATGCCGCCGCAGGTGGCAGCGACGAGCGGGTTCGACGTGCTGAGCCACTCCATCGAGTCCTTCACCGCGCTGCCGTACGAGCAGCGTCCGCGTCCGGACCGGCCGATCCTCCGTCCGGCGTACCAGGGCTCGAACCCGATCAGCGACGTCTGGTCCCTCGAGGCGATGCGCTGGGTGTCGAAGTACTTCGTCCGGGCGGTGGAGGATCCCGACGACATCGAGGCCCGCGAGAAGATGCAGCTGGCGGCGGCCTTCGCCGGGGTGGGCTTCGGGAACGCCGGCGTGCACCTGCCACACGGGATGTCGTATCCGGTCTCGGGGATGGTGAAGGACTTCCACCCCGAGGGATTCCCCGTCGACCATCCCATCGTTCCGCACGGGATGTCGGTGATCCTGAACGCGCCGGCGGTGTTTCGGTTCACGGCGCAGGCCTGCCCGGACCGGCATCTGATCGCGGCGGAGATCCTGGGCGCCGACGTGTCGCGTGCGAAGCCGGAGGACGCCGGGAAGATCCTCTCCGACCAGCTGGTGAAGGTGATGCAGCGGCTCAAGATGCCCAACGGGCTGAGCTCGGTCGGCTACGGGAAGTCCGACATCCCGGAGCTGGTGAAGGGGACGCTGCCGCAGGCGCGGGTGACGAAGCTCTCACCTCGGCCGGTCACCGAGACGGACCTCGCGCACCTCTTCGAGGACGCGCTGCATGGGTGGTGACGGCGCTCAGCTCCACGGCGCGCGGACACGCTGGCCGGCCCTGAGCTCGTCCGGGCTGTAGAGCGTCGTCCGCCACTGCAGGCCGCCCCGAAGCTTCCCGAGCGCTGCCGCGCGGAGCAGGAGCACACCGTTGACGACGACGCCGAAGGGCGACAGGAGCGCCGCGAGCGCCCGCTGACCCGCGGAGCGGCACAGCCAGAGCGTGCTCCCGAGGAGCAACCCCGCCGAGGCGACACCCAGCCAGCGGGCGAGAGGGAAGGAGGCGAGGAGCGCGATCCCGAACGGGCCAAGCTCCAGCGCGGAGAGTGCCGCGACCCAGCACAGGGCAGGGAGGAATCGATGGTCGAAGAGGGCCACCGCCTTCTCCGTGCCCCGGGCCAGCTCGCCCACTGTCCGGTACCAGTGCAGGGTCACCAGGGTCCGGCCGTTCGCCACCGCGCTGCGCGAGCCCGAGGCCTTCAGCATCTGTCCGAGCGCGAGGTCGTCGGCCACCTCGAGGCGCAGGTGCTCGAGGCCGGGGCTCCGCTCGAGGGCCGAGCGCCGGACGAGCCCGAACGCTCCGACGCTCCCGCCGACGCTCGAGCGTGGATCGGAGACCAGCCACACCCGTCCCATCACCAGGCCCGTCCGCGTGAACGACGCCAGGGCGGTGTCGACGAGCCAGGTCGCCGGGAGGAGCTCCGGGAGGATCGAGAGGTGGTCCAGCCGATGCGCCTCGGCGAAGCTCACCGCACGCGCGATGGTTCCCGGGGCCAGATGCACGTCCGCGTCGCTGAAGAGGATCCACTCGCCGGTGGCCAGCTGGAGCCCTTCGCTCATCGCATGGAGCTTCCCCAGCCAGCCTGGCGGCAGGGAGCTGACGTGAAGCGCCCGGACTCGCGGGTCCTCGGCTGCGAGCGTATCGACCAGCGCGCTCGTTCCGTCGGTCGAGCGGTCGTCGACGAGGACGACCTCGAGCGCCGGGTAGCCTTCCGCGAGCCGGCTCCGCATCGCCGGGCCGAGCGTCTCGATCTCGTTCCGGGCAGGCACGAGGAGCGAGACCCGTGGCCACAGCGCGGGGGGAGCGCAGCGGTCGCGGAGGAGCACCGGGATTCGCCGCACGACCTGCGCAGTGCCCCAGGTCGAGGCGAGGGCATACGCGAGCCCGATGATTGAGAGGACGAGCCAGCAGATCTCGCCGGCGGTCATCCGCCAGGGCCTCCGCGGCGTCGCAGGGGCCGCTGCCCCGTCCAGGTCTTCTCGGGAGTCGGATGCATCTTCAGACGGAAACGGCGCTCGGCCGCCGTTGCACAGGATCGCACGCGGCCGCCGGCGGGTCACGGCGCCGGACGGGGGCAGCAGGCCTACACGGCCCCGCGAACCGTGCAGCTGGGATCTGGATCGGTGTCCGCCGTCGGTGAGCGTGACCAAGAATGAGAACTATCTATTCTAATCCCGTTGATCATGTATCTGCTCGCGGCATCATTCGCGAACGCGGCAGACGTTCACTACCCGCTGCGATTGGTTCTCATCCTCGTGGGTGCTCATCTCGCGGTCGCCGTTGGCTCACGGCTACGGCGGAAGAAGGACGGGCTCTAGCCCGATTTGCCTCCGCCGGTCACCTTCCGCCACGCCCACTTGAGCGGATCGAAGAACTGATCCACCACGCGCTCCTTGAGCGGGATGATCGCGTTGTCGGTGATCTTGATGCTCTCCGGACAGACCTCGGTGCAGCACTTCGTGATGTTGCACATCCCGAGGCCCATCTTCTCCTTGAGCAGCTCGCGGCGGTCGTTCGTGTCCAGCGGGTGCATCTCCAGCGCCGCGTAGCGCACGAAGAACCGCGGGCCGGCGAAGTGCGCCTTGTTCTCCGGGTGGTCACGGATGACGTGGCACACGTTCTGGCAGAGGAAGCACTCGATGCACTTGTGGAACTCCTGAACCCGGTCGATGTCCTCCTGCATCATCCGGTACTTCCCGTCCGGGTCCTTGGGCTTGGGCTTGAACGCCGGCACCCGCTTCGCCATCTCGAAGTTGAACGAGACGTC
>CAZDSB010000333.1:0-4858 GCA_964507515.1 uncultured Myxococcaceae bacterium | reverse complement strand
CGAGCGAGCCGAAGGCGGTCCCGATGTCCATCGCCGCCAGCGAGATGAAGACCCGTGCCGTGGCGAAGACTCCCACCAGGGCGATCGCGTCGGCGGCCCAGACGAAGGGGAGGTCGAGCGCCACCGAGGGGATGATCGCCGCGGCGAGCACCATTGTCCCGAACAGCACGTAGGGGGTCGCCCGGAACAGGGGCGAGACGCGCTCGGCCAGTGCGGCGTCCTTCCAGAAGAGCTTCCGCAGGGTGTGCCAGGGCTGCAGCAACGGCGGCGCCGATCGGTTCTGGAGCCAGGCCCGGCACTGGGCGATCCACCCGATGAAGATGGGCGCCAGCACGATGGCCAGCACGAGCTCCGCGAGCTGGCGGATGATGGCGACCGGGTTCACAGGACGAACACCAGGAGACCGATCAGGGTGAGGAAGCCGTAGAGGAGGTAGACCGCGAGTCGGCCCCCCTGGACCACCGCGACGGCATCGGCCAGCCGTTGCACCCCGCGCCCCAGGGGTAGGTAGAGCGAGTGCCAGAGTCGATCCTCGATGTGGATCCGGTAGCGGGGGGCGGGATCCCAGGGCGCGGGCAGCTCTCGCTCCATTCGGAACGCCGGACCGAAGATGTGGCGGATGGGCTGGCCGAAGCCCTCGGCGGTGTCCTGCATTCGCGGCGTCTGCCACGGATAGCCGCAGTCCCACGGCGCAGTCCGCCTCACCCGGCCGTGGTAGACGCTCCGGACCAGCAGAAAGGTGATGCCAATGATCCCGAGCGTACCGGTCAGGAGGACCAGGCCGCTGTAGGAGGCGCGCTCCGGCGCCACCGGGGTGATCCACCAGGCCGAGGGACCAGGGCGAACCGCCGCGCCGACGAGGGCGCGGGTAATCGGCGTCGCTGCGCTCAGCAGGGTCTGGGGGAAGGCGCCGAGCGCAACGCACCCAGCGGCGAGCCAGGTCAGCCCGGCGCGCTCGAGCCACCCGGCCTGATGGGCCCGGAGTAGAGCGGGCTCTCGCGGCTGTCCGAGGAAGATGATCCCGTAGAACTTCACCATCACGTACCCGGCGAGTGCCACGATCAAGGCCAGGGCCGCGGCGCCGAGCGGGATCAGCATGTTGACGAAGCTGTGCGGGATTTGCGGGCTGAAGAGAAAGGACTGGAGCAGCAGCCACTCGGAGACGAAGCCATTGAGCGGGGGCAACCCGGCGATGGCCAGCGTGCCGATCAAGGCCACCGCCGCGACCCAGGGCATGCTGCGGATCAGCCCGCCCAGCTTTCCGAGGTTGCGTTCCCCGGTGGCGTGGAGGACCGAGCCCGTGGCGAGGAAGAGCAGGCTCTTGAAGAGGGCGTGGTTGAGGCAATGGATCAGCGCGGCGCTGAGGGCAAGCGCGGCGAATAGGTTGAGCCCGAAGGCGCGGAAGACGATCGCCAGGCCCAGGCCGCTGAAAATGAGCCCCACGTTCTCGATGGAGGAGTAGGCCAGCAGGCGCTTCATGTCGGTCTGGACCGCGGCGAAGACCGCGCCGAACAGGCCGGTGAAGAGGCCCACCCCCAGCGTGATCGCACCCCACCACCAGAGCTGGATGTGAAGCAGGTCGAAGCTCACCCGCAGCAGCCCGTACACCGCGGTTTTGAGCATCACCCCGCTCATCATGGCCGAGACCGGCGAGGGCGCGGCCGGGTGCGCCTCGGGCAGCCAGACGTGCATCGGCACCAGCCCCGCCTTGGCCCCGAAGCCCACCAGCGCGAGCAGGAAGGCGACGCTGGCCCAGGCCGGGGTGAGCGTCGGACCGCGCATCGCATCGAAGGTGAACTGCCAGCTTCCGCCCTGGAGCACGCCGAAGCAGAGCAGGATGCTGATCGCGCCCACATGGGCGATGAGGAGATAGAGGAAGCCAGCGCGGCGGATGGCGGGGATCCGGTGCTGGCTCGTGACCAGGAAGTACGAGCTCAGGGCCATGGTCTCCCAGGCGACCATGAAGAGGTAGGCGTCGTTGGCCACCACCACCAGGACCATGCTGGCGAGGAAGACGTGGTACTGGAGGCAGAGGAGACCGGGGGCGGTCCCTTCCCCGGCGCGGAAGTAGCCGGCGGCGAAGGTCGAGATTCCCGCCGACGCAGCGCCGATGAGCAGGACGAAGAAGCCCGAGAGCGCGTCGAGCCTCAGGTGAAACGGCAGGTCCGGGAGCCCGAGCGGTAGCACCATCACGGCCGCCGGCTCGTCCGGGCGGAGCGCAGCGAGCCCCACCAGGGCGACGCCCAGGGCAATCAGCGCTCCGAGCGGGAAGAGCACTCGCCCCACCAGGCCGAGGTGGTGCGGCCGGATCAGCCCGGCGATTCCTAGGGCCAGCCAGCCGGCGATCAGTCCTAGCAGAAGAACGAGCGGTGGCATCGGAACCGTGTGTATCGTATTATCATTCTAGTCGTCTCCAATGCCAATCGAAGATCGTACCGCCCGGCTGACCGTGCTGATCGATCCGCGCAAGAAGGCGGTGTTCGAGCAGATCTGCGCCGAGGAGGACGTCACCCCGTCCCAGGTCGTTCGCCGTCTGATCCGCGACTACATCGAGCGGAAGCGTGGCGAGCCGTGGAACCCGGAGCAGCATCCCGCGCCGAGCAACCCTCCCCGGAGGCGGGAGCGCCGTTCGAGGCGCTAACTGGGTCGAGACGAGGCCCGAGCTTGGGGCCAACCGTGGGGTCGAAGTTGGTCCCAGTCTCCTAGACACGCCCAGAGAACTCGGGCGGAGGGCTGACTTTCCGGCGACCTACCGTTCGAGACGGCCTCCACATTTGCCCACACCCCTCCGCTGAGGCTGGCGGAGCCGATGACGGTTTCGAGCTGGCCCGCCTTGCGGCCGAGGTGGAGCTGCGGGTTCCAGGTCCTCGAATTCGCCAACCACCGCTTGCGCTCCTCGGTCGATGACATTATGACCGCAATGCCATTCAGAACGCGTCCGATGCGCCCTCCAGGCGCGGGGAGCAGAACATGAACACAGCACGGTTTCACACGACTGGCAGACCTGACGTCCTCGTCCACTTGGTCGTCGCTGTCCGGACCGGGAGGAAGGCGCCATGAACGGCAAGGTCGCCCTCGTCACGGGCGCGTCATCGGGGATCGGAGCAGCCATCGCAGGGCGGCTCGCCGAGGCTGGCTACAGGGTCTTCGGAACCAGCAGGCGACCCGCGTCCCCGGAGGGACGAGGGTTCGAGATGCTGTCCCTCGACGTGACCAGTGATCGATCAGTCGAAGACGCCGTCAAGGAAGTGGTGCGGCGCGCCGGCCGGCTCAATGTGCTCGTGAACAACGCCGGCTTCAGTGTCGCTCCCGCTGGAGCGGAAGAGAGCTCCATCGAGCAGGCCCGGTCGGTCTTCGACACGAACTTCTTCGGGATGGTCCGGACGACGCGCGCCGTCGTGCCTCAGATGCGACGGCAAGGAGCGGGGCGCATCATCAACATCGGCTCGGCCCTGGGCTTCCTGCCGATGCCGTACGGGGCGCTCTATGCTGCGACCAAGCACGCGGTCGAGGGCTACTCGGAGTCGCTCGACCACGAGCTGCGCACCAGGGGCATCCGCGTCTCGGTCATCGAGCCCGCGTACGTGAAGACGCCGTTCGACGCGAACTTCCTGGAACCCGACGCCACGCTCGACGAGTACCGCGAGGTCCGCGCGGCCGTGAAAAGGCGGGTGAAGGAAGTGATGTCAACCGCCGACGAGCCCCGCGTCGTGGCCGAGGTCGTCCTGAAGGCGGCCGGCGCAGCGCAGCCGAAGCTCCGATACACGGCCGGACGTCTCGCGGGCCGCCTCCGGTTCCTTCGCACGCTCCTGCCCGCTGCCCTGATGGACGCGGGGATTCGAAGGGACCTGAGGCTCGACGGGCCCACCCCGTCGCGTCCCGCGGCGTGAACCGATGACCGCGACCGGATGCGTAAACCTCGGGGCCGGCTCATGAAGGCATTCATCCTGGACCGCTACGGAGGCAACGTCGCTCTCCGGGCCGGTGAAGTGGCAGACCCGGACGTCCTCGAGGACGAGGTCCTGGTCCAGGTCCACGCTGCCGGGGTGAACCTCGTGGATTCGAAGATCCGGAGTGGCGAGTT
Organism: uncultured Myxococcaceae bacterium; assembly: GCA_964507515.1. Lineage (GTDB taxonomy): Bacteria > Myxococcota > Myxococcia > Myxococcales > Myxococcaceae > RPRB01. The sequence goes on along the minus strand of CAZDSB010000333.1, from coordinate 774 downwards.
CAAGCTCATCCTCCCCTACCGGGCACCGTTCGTGCTGGGTCACGACGTGGCCGGCCTCGTGGTTCGGGTCGGCGCACGCGTGAAGCGCTTCAAGCCGGGTGACGAGGTCTACGCTCGACCGGCGGACCATCGCATCGGCACCTTCGCGGAGCTCATCGCCCTCCAGGAGAAAGACGTCGCGCTGAAGCCGAAGACGCTCACGATGGTGGAGGCGGCCTCGCTTCCGCTGGTGGGCTTGACGGCGTGGCAGGCGCTCGTCGAGAGAGGGCAGCTGAAGCGGGGCCAGAAGGTCTTCATCCAGGCGGGCTCGGGCGGCGTGGGCACGTTCGCCATCCAGCTGGCAAGGCATCTGGCCGCAACGGTCGCGACCACGACCAGCACCTCGAACGTGGAGCTGGTCCGTCGCCTCGGTGCGGACGTCGTCGTGGACTACAGGAAGGAAAACTTCGCGACCAAGCTGAGCGGCTACGACCTCGTGCTGCACAGCCAGGACGGCAAGGCGCTCGGGCAGTCCTTGCGCGTGCTGCGAACGGGTGGACAGCTGGTCTCGATCTCGGGTCCTCCCGATCCGCACTTCGCCGAGGATATCGGCGCGCCCTGGTTCGTGAAGCTCGTCATGAGGGCGCTGAGCTTCGGGGCGAGGCGAAAGGCAAGAAGTCTCGGCATCAAATATTCCTTTCTCTTCATGAAGGCGAGCGGCGAGCAGCTGCAGAGAATCGCTGCGCTGGTCGATGCTGGAGTCATCCGCCCGGTGCTGGACAAGGTCTTTCCGTT
>CAZDSB010000332.1:0-2733 GCA_964507515.1 uncultured Myxococcaceae bacterium | reverse complement strand
GGGTACCCGAAGCCATCGTTGATGTAGACGACCCCGTCGATGTCCGGCGCCTGGCCCTCGTGGCGGCCGACGAGCAGGTGCTCGGACTCGGGGCTCGGGCCCTCGACCAGCACCTCCAGGCGCTTGCCGATCAGCGCGCGGTTCTGCTCGCGGTTGATTCGTTTCTGGACCGCCATGACCTCCCGCCACCGCCGCTCGATGACCTTCTGCGGAACCTTGTCCGCGAAGTCGTAGGCCGCGGTGCCCTCCTCGTCCGAGTACTGGAAGCAGCCCATCCGCTCGAAGCGCTGGGTGCGGACGAACTCCTTGAGGAGCGTGAAGTCCTCCTCGGTCTCACCGGGCAGCCCGGCGATGAGCGAGGTGCGGAAGGTGAGGCCGGGGATGCGAGCCCGGAGCTTCGCGAGCAACGAGATCAGGAACGCGCTGTCCCGCCCGCGCCGCATCGAGCGCAGCAGCCGATCCGAGGCGTGCTGCAGCGGCATGTCGAGGTACTTCGCGATCTTCGGCTCGCGGGCCATGACGTCGATCAGCGCGTCGGGGAACACTCGCGGATAGGCGTAGTGCAGGCGGATCCAGCGCACGTCCACCGCGCACAGCGCCTCCAGCAGCTGATGCAGCTGGGGCCGCCCGGGCAGGTCGTGCCCGTAGGCGGTGAGGTCCTGCGCTACTAGATTTAGCTCACGGACTCCGCTGGCCGCGAGGGTGCGCGCCTCGGCCACCAGGTCGTCGATGGGTCGCGAGCGCTGCGCTCCACGCAGGGTGGGGATGATGCAGAAGGCGCAGGCGTTGTCGCAGCCCTCGGAGATCTTGAGATAGGCGGTCCACTTCGGGCTGGAGTTGACCTTCGGTGTCCGGGCGTCGTGGACGTAGTCCGGGTCGGGGATGATCTGCCGGGGCGCGGCCTCGGCGGCGAGGAGGTCGCCGATCTGCACGTAGGCGCCGGTGCCGAGGAAGTGGTCCACCTCCGGCATCTCCTTCGCCAGCTCGGGGCCGTAGCGCTGGGAAAGGCAACCGGTCACCACCAGCGTGCTGCACCGGCCGGTCTTCTTCAACTCGGCCAGCTCGAGGATGGTGTCGACGGACTCCTGCTTCGCCGGTCCGATGAACGCGCAGGTGTTCACCACGATGACCGAGGCGTCCTCCGGGCGCTCGACCAGCGTGTAGCCGCGGGCGCCCAGGGTCCCGAGCATCACCTCCGAGTCCACCCGGTTCTTCGGGCAACCCAGGGTGGCCATGTACAGCGCCTTGTTCTCGTGCGTGCTCACAGAAGTCCGTACTCGATGCGTTCGAAATGGTCCCGGTCCCAGGCGAAGCGGACCGTGGCGCCGCTGGAATAACCGACCGACAGCTCGCCGTCCTCATCGAGTGAGACCGAGAGGGCCCTCCCCAGGGCGCAGCTCATCGCCGGCCAGTCCAGCACCCGTTCTCCCACCCGCCCCTTCACCCAGAACACTGCCAGTCTCATCTCGCGCTCGGGCGCGCAACTCTCGTCCTGGCCGAAGGGGTCCTGTCCGGTGAGCACCGCCAGCAGCGCCTTCCCGTCCGGGAGCTGCATCCGGGACGGCACGTAGACCCGGACGGTGGCAGGGTCGACGGGGGGTTCGGAGACCATGAGCCGCAGCGACTGCTCGTTGAGCGGGTGGTCCCCGAGCACCCACTTGGGATCGACCTGGCCGTTGTAGCCCACCCAGCCGCCCGGTCGTCCCTCCACCGTCTGCACCTCGGCCGGCGGGCGAGGACGGATGCCACGCCGGAAGGTGTCGGAGAGCGCGAGCAGCTCGGGCGGCGGCGCGCCGGTGACGCAGGTGGAGATCTCCTTGGCGGCGGGGCCGGCGTCGTCCGCGTCCTCGTAGGAGAGGCACAGCTCGAGCACCAGCGTGTCACGGGCCGGGAAGCGAGGGAGTGCCCGTGCCGGGATCGCGACCTCCAGCGACATTCCCTTCTTCGTCCGGTGGACGGCGGCGTCCACCAGGGCCAGCGTCGCCGGGCTCACCCCGTCCTCGGGGCGCGGGTCCACCTTCCCGCCGGGGCTCAAGCGAAAGACCGAGCCGCCGGCCGTGACGCCTGCCTCGGGGAAGTGGAGGGCGAGGGATACCCGGTCCCGGTCGGTGATGGCCTCGTCCTCCACCTCGAGCGCGACGTAGAGGGTGTCCCGGAAGGCCCCGATCCGGGCGGTGAGGAGCGCGCTCGCCCCCTCCAGCGGTTTCGCCGTCAGCGGAAGGCCGCCCCGGAAGTCGCCCAGCGCCCCGTCCACCTTCGGGCTCCGGGCGAGCTCGGGGACGGGGCGTGCGGCAGGCGGTTCGTCGGGGGCCGCGAGCAGGAACGCGCTGAGGAAAAACGGCAGCATCGAGGGGCCCAGGCCGGGGCCGAAGGGCGGGGGCGTCATAGCAGAGCGGGCCCGGGCCGTGCTCCCTCGCCTGCCCGGCAACCTCCCCGCAACCCCCCGTTTTCAGACGCGTACGATGAGGGGGAGGATGAACGGACGCCGGGAGACGCGGTCCCGGAACACCTGGCGGGTGACCCGCACCAGCGCCTCGCGGAGGAAGGCGTCGTCTCCGCGCACGGCCGGGCTCAGCTCCTCGAGCATGGGGACGAGGTCGAGCGCCGCCGACTCGAGCACCTGCTCCTCGTCGCGCGTCAGTCCCCGCCCGACGAGCTGGGGCGGGCCGAGGTAGGCCCCGGTGTCTCGCGAGACGGTGGCCACCACCGCGATCACCCCGGTGCGGGCGAGGC
>CAZDSB010000331.1:0-3621 GCA_964507515.1 uncultured Myxococcaceae bacterium | reverse complement strand
TCCGGGCTGCTTCTTCGGCGTGCGCTCCATCGGCTCCTGTCCCGTGTCCTACCTCTGAACGGATGTCCAGAGGAGCCGCTCCAGAACCGCGGCCTTCCGATACCTTAGGAGCCGGTCGGCGGAGATCAATTTTTCGGGCGCGGGCCGCTGCGGCGGCCAAAAACCCGAGGGAGACCGGGCCTATCCGGAGGTGTCCTCGTCGGCCTCGGTGTCCACCCCCCCGTCCGGGGCGCCCTTCCGGGGGATGCCGAACCGGTCGAGCGCATCCGCGATGCCCTCGGGCTTGTCCGCGTCGGGCAGGTGGCCTTCGGGGGCCTGGATGGCGACGGGCTTCCCGACGTCCTTCAGCCTCTCGTCGAGGACCACGTGCAGCTGCGCCGGGGCGACGCCCTTGTCTCCAGGCACGGCGACCATGCCGTCGAGGTGAGCGCGGAGCACGACCGCCGTGGTGGCGTCCACCACCAGCTCACCGGTGAGCTTCTTCGGCTGGCGCTGGTCGATGAAGCGCTGCCGCCGCGTGCTGTCCTCGTCGAGCCCGCCGCGGGCGAACGCGACGGCCGGGGGCGTCTCGCCGCGGGTGGGCTTGCCTGCGGCGGCATCGGCGAGCTTGACCGCGTAGCGGAACGCGGAGCGTCCCTCGACCGACGTCGGTCCCTCGAGGGCGAGGTCGAGCCGGCCCTGGAAGAGACCATCCAGCTCGCGCAGGGCGCCGGCAGTCTCCTCGCGCGTCCGCTCGGCCATCCCGCGGTCGCGGAGTCGGAGGCGGTACTTGCCGAACTTGCTCCGGGCGAAGACCTGCCCCTTCGCGCGCACGACCTCGAGGCCCTGGTCCCGGCTGTTCTCGATGCGAGCGTGGAAGTCACCGGAGACGCCGCCGGCCGCGGACTCGAGGAGCCGGGTCTCGGTGAGCTTCACGGTGTCCTTCCCGGCGGTCCAGGTGAAGGCGACCTCGGCGCTGAAGCGATGCGGGCCGATCCGCTCCGTCACCTCCGCGGAGCCCATGTCCACCACGCGATGGGCGAGCTTGGGGTCCGAGGCGAGCTTCTGGGCGTCGAGGCTCTCCTTGGCGGAGGAGACGACCGCGGGCGGATCCTCCGGCGAGAAGATCCGCTCCTTGGCTGCGCGGTCGACGGGATCGGAGCAAGCAGCGAGCAGCGCCAGCCCGGCGGTGAGGAGACGAGGAGGATGCAGCACGGAACCCGACGAACCCTAGCACGGGCCTTTCGTCCCGGACCCGGGGTGTGGTGAAGAGCCACCCCGCACCGTGCAGAACCTCCGCGACAAGCTCCTCAAGGCCGGCCTGGTCACGGCCGAGCAGGCAGACAAGGCCGAGAAGTCGGACGAGCCGAGGCCGGACCGGCGGCGGGAGCGCACCGAGCGGCCGCTGTCGCCAGGAACGGGACCGATGCTGGTGGCACGGCCGCAACCCCTGGCGGCGATCCCGAAGCTGCCGCCGCTCGCGGGCAGCAAGGCGTCGCAGCGGCTGGAGGCGAAGCAGCAGCTCGAGCGCGACCGGCGGCTGCGGGAGAAGGTGCTCGCCGCGCAGGTGGCGCTCGAGCCGGGCGAGCGGACCTTCTACTTCGTGACCCGGAAGAATCGCCTGCGCCGCCTCGAGCTGTCCGAGGGCCAGGCCGAGGCGCTGGAGCAGGGGCGGCTCGCGGTGGTGGAGCGGCCCGACGCGGCGCAGATCGAGCACGCGCTGGTGCCGGGAGACCTCGCGCTGGCGCTGGTCAAGGAGTTCCCCAAGGCGGTGCGGTTCCTGAACGCGCCCGGGTCTCCGGTGGGGTTCCTCACCGACGAGGAGGTCAAGGCGCACGCGGCGGCGGAAGCGGCGGAGACCGCCGAGGAGCGGACGGCAGCGGATGCGCCCGAGAGCGAGGAGCAGCGCGCCGAGGAAGCAGCCGATGCAGCGGACGCCGCGGCCGACGGAGCATCGGGCACCGGCGAGGACGCGGGCACCTCCGCTGGCTGAGCCGGCGGTGCCGCCCATCCGCGCCGGACATCGAGCGCAGGATCCGACGTGCGCGCTCGCGGCGTCGGTGACAGGTGCCAGTGCATGGCGGAGAACGAATGGACAGAGACGCTGGAGGCCACCGGGCACCGGGTAATCGGGGGCCTGCTCGGAGCGCGCGAGTGCGCGGACCTCGCCGCGCTGTATGGCGACCCGGCGCGCTTTCGCTCCAAGGTGGTGATGGCGAAGCACGGCTTCGGCCGGGGCGAGTACCAGTACTTCGGGCACCCGCTGCCGGCGCGCGTGCTGGAGCTCCGGCGGTCGCTGTACCCGCGGCTCGTCCCGGTGGCCAACCGCTGGGCGCAGGCGCTCGGCAAGAAGGACCGCTACCCCGACCGACTGGAGGACTATCTCGAGCGTTGCCACGCCGCCGGGCAGTCGCGACCGACGCCGCTGCTCCTCCGCTATGGCGCGGGTGACTTCAACTGCCTCCACCAGGACCTGTACGGCGCGCTGGCGTTCCCGTTCCAGGTGGCAATTCTCCTGAGCAAGCCGGAGGCCGACTTCACCGGTGGCGAGTTCGTCCTCACCCAGCAGCGGCCGCGGATGCAGTCACGGGTGGACGTCGTCCCGCTCCGGCAGGGAGATGGCGTGGCCTTCGCGGTGAACGAGCGACCGGTCCAGGGCGCGCGCGGCGTCTACCGGGTGCGGATGCGACACGGCGTGAGTGAGGTTCGCTCGGGACAGCGGCACACGCTGGGGATCATCTTTCACGACGCCGAGTGAGCGGCGCGGCGTCCCGGCTGGGAAACCCTTCCCACGGAGTCAGTGCCGTGGAGCGGCGATCGCCTCGACCTCGATCAGGAGGTCCTCGAGAGCGAGGCCCTTCACCTCGACGAGCGTGCTCGCGGGATAGGGACCCGTGCCGAAGAACTGATTGCGCACCTCCCGGTAGACGGCGAGCTGCGACATGTCGCGGACGTACCAGTTGATCTTCACCACGTCGGCCATGGTCGCGCCGGCGCTCTCGACCGCGGTCTTGAGGTTGCGGAACGTCTGCTCGGTCTGGGCACGGACGTCGCCCTTGCCCACCACCTTGCCCTCGACGTCGAAGGCGACCTGTCCGGCGATGTAGAGAGTCCGTCCGGCGGGGACGTCGACCACGTGGCTGTAGCCGCGCGGCGTGGAAAGACCGGGGGGATTCGAGAAGGTCGAGGTGGGCACGGGAGCTCCTCCTGGGTGGGCACAGCCGAGGACGGCGACAATGCCGAGAGCGAGAGCGCGCATGCCGCGGAGACTCGCGCCGCAGCGGTCACGGTGGCAGCACAGTCGAGCGCCCGAGAAGCCAGGTCAAAGCAGAGCTCGGGCTAGCGGCACCCGGTTGCCCAACCGTGCCGCTGCACTGCCTGTCGCCGACGACGCAGGAGCCTCCAGCGGCCTGGCAGGCTTCCGGGCCGCTCGTTCCGCAGGCGACGCCCACTCCTCCGAGGAAGAGCGAGAGCAGTAACATCCGCAGTTGGACGGGCCTCGTGCCTCCTCGCGCCGCTCACCCAAACGCGTCGATCCCGGTGATGGCCTTGCCGAGGACCAGCGTGTGCACCTCGTGCGTTCCCTCGTACGTCAGCACCGACTCGAGGTTCAGCGCGTGCCGCAGCGGCGGGAAGTCGTCG
>CAZDSB010000330.1:0-6684 GCA_964507515.1 uncultured Myxococcaceae bacterium | reverse complement strand
TGAAGCAGATGGGCATCATCGCTGCGAGCGGCGGCCTCATCCCGTGGCAGCGGACGCTGAACACCAACGTCGGTGCCTTCCAGTTCGTGCTCGGGCGTGAGGTGGGCGTGGGGCTCTACGGCTACGGCAGCCAGGGCATCGTCGGGTATTCCGGGGTCAATGGGGCCATCAGCCAGTACACCTACCGCTCGTGGCAGCTGGACCTCCCCATCGTGGAGTACCGACCGTTCCGGACCTTTGCGACGAACACGGCGCTGACGGTGGCGCTGCAGCTGGGCTTCGGGGTGGACTTTCCGAACAACGCGCACCTGACCAACCCGCCCGGTGCGCCCGGGCCCGACCTCGGAACCAGCTGGGTCTTCTACCTCCGGCTCGCGTTCGACGCGCGCTACTACCCGTGGTGACTACTTCAGCGTGAAGTAGACGCGCGGCCCGGCTTCCTTTTTCGCGCGCTCGCCGCCCTGGGTGAGGAAGACCCGGCCGGGGTCGACGCCCAGCTTCACCAGCCGCGCCCGGGCCGCCTCGGCTCGTGCCTGGCGGAGCGCGCCCAGCGCCTCGGGTGGGAGCTGGACCGTCGCGAGCACCGCGTCCTCCATCGCCGCGGGGTCCGGTGCGCTGCCTCCGGTCGCCGGGGTGCCGAGCGCGCGGTACTTCTTCTCCACGAAGCGCACGTACTCCTCGTCCGTCAGCTCGGCGTTCGCCTTGCCCTTTCCGTCGCTCTTCGCGAGGGCCGCCTGCCGCCGGAGCTCGCGGAGCTTGAGCGTCTTGGAATCGGTGGGATCGGACGTGCCCTCGATGTCCATCTTCAGCGCCGGACGGCTGGCGAGCGCCTTGGACAGGTTCTGGAGCGTCTTGTCGGCGCTCGGAGTGAGCTCGGGCGCACCGGCCTGGAAGTCGATGACGTCGAGCTTCGCGTCCTTGCCACCGCCGCCGAAGGCCTTCGCAAGCAGGTTGAAGGGAGAGATGACCGCCTTCAGGAGCACGTTCCCGACGGCCCGCCAGACCACCCGGGAGAGGCGGAAGTCGGGGTCGTCGACGTTTCCTTCCACCGGAACGTCCAGGTCGATCAGCCCGTCCGGGTCCTGGAGCACCGCCAGGCCGAGCTTGACCGGGAGCTTGGTGGCGTCCTTGCTGCTGGTGGCCTCGCCGAAGGTGAACTGGTCCACCTTGATCAGATTCGTCGCGTCGAGCTTCCGCTTCGCGACCTTGTAGTCGAGGTCGAGGTCGAGCTTGCCCTTGTCGAGGAGATACCCCGCGTACTTTCCGCAGTAGGGACTGAGCGGAGTGAGGTCGATTCCCTTCGAGGTGATCTTCACGTTGGTGGCGTCGTTCACCATCCGGGGACTGAGGATGCCGCTCACCTCCAGCGGTCCGCCGCTGACCAGCGCCTTGATCGACACCTGAGAGCGGGCGTTCAGCGCGTTGGATAGCCCGCGAAGCCGCACGTCGAGGTCGGTCATCGAGAGCGTGACCGGGGGGGTCACGGACCGGTCCGCGAACGTGGCGGTCCCGCGGACGATCTGGAAACTGGCGATGGACACCGGAGCCTGCGGCCGGTCGGGCCGCGGCCTGGGCTCCGTGGCGGTGGCGGGCTTCGTCTCCGCGGCTTGGGGCGTCGCCTCGGCGGTCGCGGGCGTCCCCACGCTCTTCTCGGCCTTCTCGGGCTTCGGCGGCGGCGCCTTCAGCAGGCGGCGCAGGTTCGACGAGCCGTCCTCGGCGAGCGCCACCCGGAGACGTGGCTGGATCCAGCGCACCGAGCGCACCGAGAGAGAGGCACCGAGGGGGTGGGACCCGGTCTTGATCTCGGAGATCTGCAGCGCGTTCCAGCGCGCGACCTCCTGGTTGCGCTCGGAGTCGAGAAGCGTCAGCCCATCGACGTGGGTCTCCCCTTCGAAACCCCAGCTCGTCGGCTCGGCCCCGGCGTCGAAGCGAACCTTTCCCTTCAGCCCGAGCGTTCCACTTCCCAGGCGGGCTGCCAGATCTCCGTAGAGGTCGAGGTAGGGGTCGAACTGCGGGAGGTCGAGCGCCTCGACCGTGAGCGCGAGGTCCGCGGACGGCCGGAGCAGCTTCACCGAGCCGCCCACCTCCACCTTGCCCTTGCCGCCGAACCCGATGCTGGCCGAGAGGCCGGAGGTCTGCTGGGCGCGGTCGGCAAGGTCCTTCAGCCGGACGTCGACCGGCGCCAGCGTGAAGGTCGCAGGACGCCCGGGCATGTCGTCCTTCAGCTCGAGCCGCCAGCCCGCGAGCTCGACCTTTTCCACCGACCAGTGGAACGGCTCGCTCTTCTCCCTGGGTGGAGGGCCGGCCTTCTTCGGTGGCTTCATCTGCTCGACGTCGAACCGGCCGTCGTGGTTCCGGTGTGCACGGATCACCGCGTCGTTGAGTGACACCGAGCCGATCCGGGCGGTTCGCCCGAGGACGTCGATCCCGATACCGCCGATGTCGGCCACGGGCAGCTCGACCTTGTTCTCGGGAAGCCCGGGGACTCCGAGCACGAGGGTGCGCAAGGCGATCGAGCCGTCGGCGACGCGGAGGATGTGCTGCTCGGGCCCCCACTCGAACGTGTACGTCGTCTTCAGACCGAGGAGCCCGTCGCGGATCTCGAAGCCGACCTCCTGCTCGTAGTACGGACTGTACTTCGAGACCTTCAGCCCGTCGAAGGTGATGGTCCCCTTTGAACGGAGAGGCTCGGTGAGGAGATTCCCCGACCAGGAGAACGTCTCGCCGGACTCGGTGCGGCCGGCGAACGAGTAAGGGCTCGTCGAGTCCGGGCGGGTCCGGAAGCCGGCGACCAAGATGTCAAACGGGCCGATGGTCGTGTCGAACGGCTTCCGATTCGTGCGGTCGGAGAAGTCGAGCTGGGCTTGCTGGATGTCCAGCTCCTGCACCGCAAAGACCAGCAAGCGCTTCTTCTGCGGGTCGGGCGGGGGCTCGGGCTCCGAGGAGGAGCTCTCGTCCATCAGATCCTGGAAATTGAGACGCCCGTTCCTGTCCATCGCGACCCGGGAATGGAAGCGCACCAGGGCGACCTTCTCGAGTGTCACCTCCCGGAGGACGATGCGCCAGAGCGTCAGGTTCACGTACAGCCGGTCCCAGGAGACGAAGGGCGTGCCGTCGAGGTCCTTCACGAGGAAGCCGTCGATGGTGACCGAGAGCGCGTAGGGGTTGGTCCGCACGCGCTGGATGGTGGTCTCGCGGTGCAGCGCCGCGGTCAGCCGCTTCTCCAACTGGCGCCGGACGACCCACGGCAGCACCAGGAACCCGAACACCGTGTAGAGAACCAGGAGCGCGGCAAGGACGATGAGGAGACGCCGTCGCCGCCGCACCTGGCCGACCACGCGCTGCTGCCACCCGGGACGCGCCGGGGGTGGCGAGGACGACTCGGGCGCGTCCGGCTCCGGGATTCTCGCGCTGGGGCTGCCCACGGCGTCGCCCTCCTCCTGCCCCGTGAACCGTCACCGCAAACCCGCAGCGAAGTCAACGATGGGACGTCGATCCACCCGATCGATCAATCGGCTGCCCGCGGCGGTCGAGCGGCCGTTGCGCTGCCGTCCCGGCGCCGCCTGTCGCCGTTCCAGCTCCTGCTGAGACGGCTGGTGGAGTGAGGTGCCCCGGCTCACTTCGCCGGCGGCGTGAGCCGGGCCGTGTAGGCGGCCGCCTCCGCGTTCTTGCCGCGCGCGGTGGCGAGGTCTGCAAGCGCCTTCAGCGCTCGCTGGGTGGCCGCGTGCTTCTCTCCCAGGACCTTCACCCGGGTCTCGAGACCGGCGCGCATCAGCGGCTCCGCTTCGTCCAGCTTGCCGAGCTTGCGGAGCGCATCCCCCAGGCTCATGCGGACGGAGGCCACGTCCAGGTTCTGCTCGCCCAGCTTGGGGACGAGGACGGCGAGGGCCTCGCGGTAGGTGCGCTCCGACTCCGGCAGCCGGCCGGCCTCCTTGTACACGGTCGCCATGTTCGCCAGCGTGCGCCCGACCGGCTCGGCGTCGGCCCCCAGCGCCTTCCGGCGGCCTGCGAGCACCATGTCGAGACTCCGCAGCGTCTCGTCGTAGCGCTTGGAGCGGAAGTAGACGTTCCCCAGGTTCTCGCGCGCGGAGAGCGTCTCCGGATGCTCCTCGCCCAGGTCCGCGACGTCGATGGCGATGGCTTCCTTGTAGTTCGCCTCCGCGGCTTTCAGGTCGTTGTTCATCAGCTGCGCGGTGGCGAGGTCGTTGACTGCCGAAGCGAGCTCGCTCCGCAGCTCCGGGAGCCGGGCCCGGATCTTGTCCAGACGCTCGCGGTCGATGGCCTCCATCCGCACGTAGTTCTCTTCCAGGAGCGCGACGCTGGCGAGGAGCCCGAGCGCCTGCACCTCGAGCTTCGCGCGCTCGGCGCCGGAAGATGCCTGCGCCGGGCTGGAGGTGGGCGCCACCGGTGCACGGACGATGGACAGCATCTCCTCGGCGAGCGGTTTCAGGGCCTGGAGGTCTCCCTTCCGCTGATAGGCCTGGCCGAGCGCGAACATCGCGTTGGCCGTCTGCAGGCTCTTCGGCCCGTACAGCGCGCGGGTGATGGCGAGGGACTCCTGGCCTGCCGTCGTCGCCTGGTCGAATCGGTGCCACAGCCCGTAGAGGTTAGCGAGGCTGGCCTGCGACTCGGCGACCTCTGCGCTCCGTGGGCCCGCGGCGGCGGTGCGCAGGACGAGCGCGGTCCGCAGGGCCTTCTCTCCCTCCTGGAACTCGGCGAGGTTGGCGAAGGTCGTCCCGATGGTCTGGAGCACCGCGGCGCGGATCAGCGGCTGGCTCTGGAATGAGCTCTCGGCCTTTCCCTGCGCCTGCCGGAGCGCGTCGAGGAGAGAGATGTTTCGCGACCCCTTCTCCCACGGGTCGGCCGCCCCGAGCGCCTCCTGGAGGAAGGCGTTCATCGCCGTGACCTTCGCGGCCTCCTCGGTGGCGCGGTCACGCTCCTTGCGGACGCGGCTGGCCTGGATCGTGGAGGTCACCGCGAGGGCGACCAGGAGAGCGACGATGGCCGCGGCGGCGGTGACGCCGAGCTTGTGGCGTCCGGCCAGCTTGCGAAGGCGGTAGACGGTGCTCGTCTTCCGGGCGGTGATCGGCTGGCCATCCAGGTACCGATGGACGTCGCGAGCCAGCGCCTCGACGGACGCGTAGCGGTGGATCGGATCCTTCTGCAGCGCGTAGAGGATGATGGCGTCCAGGTCGCCCTTGAGCCGCTTCTTCAGCCGCTGTGGCGTGTCGTGGCGGAGCCGTCCGGTCTCCTCGGGCGTGGTGGTGGTGGTCGTCCCGTCCGCCTGGCGGCGCTCACCGGTGCGGCCGACCGCGGTGCTCGGTCGCTCCGGCTCGGACTCGCAGACGGCCTTCATCACCTCGACGTGCTCGTTGCTCTTCACCCGATAGGGCCGCTGGCCGGTGAGGAGCTCGTAGAGGATGACGCCCAGCGAGTACACGTCGGTGGCGGTGGTGATGGCCCGCCCGCGGACCTGTTCCGGGCTGGCGTAGTCCGGGGTCATCGCGACGACGGTCTCGTGCGTGCCGCCGCCTGCCACGCCGGGGTTGAGCAGCTTGGCGATGCCGAAGTCGAGGAGCTTCGGGGTGCCGTCCTCGGTCACCAGGATGTTCCCGGGCTTGAGGTCCCGGTGGACGACGAGGCTCCGGTGCGCGTGCTGCACCGCCGAGCACACCCCCTCGAACAGGCGGAGCCGCTCAGGAACGGAGAGCTTGTGTTCGTCGCAGTACCGATCGATGGGCACGCCCTCCACGTGCTCCATGACGAAGTAGGGCAGGCCCTCGTCGGTGGTACCGCCGTCCAGCAGCCGGGCGATGTTGGGATGCTCCAGCCCGGCGAGGATCTGGCGCTCGCGCCGGAAGAAGCGGAGGACCTCCTCGCTGTCGGAGGCGCGGACCACCTTGAGCGCGACCCGCTTCTCGAACTGCTCGTCCGCACGGGCGGCCAGCCACACCGTCCCCATCCCTCCGCGCCCCAGCTCGCGGATCAGCTTGTAGGGACCGATCCTCCGGTCGGCGTCGAGCCCCGGCCGGGTCAGGGTGACGGTGCTGCTGTCCCGGGACTGCCCGGAGACGGTGGTGTCCTCGACGGGCTGCGCGCCGGGTTCGTTCACGCTCGGAATCTCGCAGCGCGCCGGGTGAGGGGCAAGCGCGAACGCCTCGCCAGGAAGCTCGAGGGTGGACCGTGGATCAGGGAACCATCGAGAGGAAGAGGAACGCGACGAAGACGACGAGCTGCACCGCCCCCTGCATGATGCTGGTGCGCCCGTGCCCGAGCGTCACCGCGCCCACGATGAAGGTGAGGCCGAGCAGCGCGAGGTCCTTGGGCGCCAGGCCCAGGATGACCGGGAGGTGGAAGACCTGCGACGCCACGACGACCGCAGGGATGGTCAGGCCGATGGTCGCCAGGGCCGAGCCGAGGGCGAGGTTCATGCTCGTCTGGAGACGGTTGGCCTGAGCGGCGCGGACCGCGGCCACCGTCTCCGGCAGCAGCACCAGCAAGGCGATGGCGATCCCGATGACCGCGTCCGGAGCGCCGGCCGCCCGGACCGCGGCCTCGATGCTCGGCGAGAGGACCTTGGCCAGCCCCACGACCCCGACCAGCGAGACCATGAGCAGACCCATGCTGACCCAGGCGGCGGCCGTCGTCGGCGGGGCAAGGTGTTCCTCCTCGCCGCTCCCCTCG
>CAZDSB010000329.1:0-6415 GCA_964507515.1 uncultured Myxococcaceae bacterium | reverse complement strand
GCCCGGCTGGCCGGCCCAGTGACTCGTCACTCGAGCGAGCGCGCGTAGGCGCTGCGGAGCCCGTCATCCGACAGCGCACGGGCCGCCTCGGAGAGCAGCGCCTGCATGCGCTCGGCGCGCACCTGCACCCGGGGGTCCGGGTGCCCCGACCAGCGCAGCGGGTCGTACTCCGCCGAGAGGCGCGCGAAGGCGCGGGTGACCTCGTCCGTCCCCGCGTTCCGCGGCAGCCCGAGCACCGTGAAGTAGTCCGCGTCCTCCACCTGCGCCCAGCGCGCCTCGAGGCGCGCGGCCGCCACCTCCACCGTCTCTGCCTGCGCGTCCTGCTGCGACGGCGGCTGCAGCTCGATCCACCCCAGCGCGACGGCCACCGCCACCGCCTTGCGTCCGCCGTCGCGCGACACACCGGCGGAGAGCAGGAGCTGCTGCACGGTGTGCCGGCCGTCGATGACCTCCAGCAGCCGCCGCTCTCGCTCGCCGAGGCCCAGCCCCGTCGGGTCGACGCGCCGCAGGAGCTTCGGGACCGCGCGCATCGACGGGACGAGCCGGTCGACCTCGTCGGCCGGCAGACCTCGCCGGACTCCCTCCGCCGCGAGCGCGGAGAGCGAGCGGACCGCTGCCCTGCGCCCGTCAGGCGGAGGCGTATCCGGGCTCAAGCGGTAGAACGACACGGGCTCGCTGAACGCCTCCAGCGCCCGGGCCTCGGTCACCCGCTGGAGGAACGGAACCAGCTCGGCGTCGGTCACCAGCTTCCGGCGAAGCAGCTCCTCCAGGAGCTCGGGCTCGCCCAGGCGGAGGATCCTCAGCTCGCGCTCGGCGGCCCCATCCAGCAGCCCGTCGCGCAGCGCATGGTCCAGGAGCGACTCGGTGGACACGGTGCTCGCCGCGGCCGACACCGTCCCCTCCTCGATCCAGAGGACCCGCAGCGCATCCGCGGCGCGGAGCTCGAGCCGTGCGGTGGCCCGGCCCTCCTCGAGGCGGAAGAGCAGGCCCGCCAGATCCTCTAGGGTGACCCGGCCGGCATCCGCCACCGCCCAGCGGGCTCGCTCCGCCGCCCGGCGCGCGTCCTCCGCCGCCGCGGCCTCGGCGTGCGCGCGCGCCTCCGCGTCCCGCCGCTCCTCGTCCGCCCGGGCGCGCCGGTCGAACTCGAGTCGAATCTGGTCGGTCTCCGCCCGCGCACGCTCCAGCGCCTCGCGCAGCCGCCTGGCCTCGTCCACCGCCGCGCTCGCGCTCTGCTCGGCCTCGACCCGGGCCGCCGACTCCTGGCCGATGCGCCCGCGATCCTGCTCCAGCTCGTCCCGCAGCCGGCGAGCATCGGTCTTCAGCTCCAGCAGCTCGCGGCGAAGCGCATCCGCCTGGTCGCGCTCGCTCTGCAGCCACGCCTCCGCCTGCCGGCGCGATTCGGCGGAGGCGGCCTCCTCCGCGGCGAGACGCCCCGCCAGCTCCGCCGCCTCGCGCTCCAGCGACTGGGTCGCCTCCGAGAGGCCGGCGTTCGCGCCGGTGGCCTCGGCGAGCGCCGTGCGGAGCCGGTCCAGCTCCGCCTGGGAGCGTGCCTCGAGCGTCAGCCTCGCGTTCGCCTCGGCCTCGGCGCGTGCCTCCGCGTCGCGAAGGCTGGTCGCGAGCAGCTCGGCCTCGGCTGCTCCGGTGGCCTGGGCCGACGCGATCTCCTGCCTCACGGTGAACGCGCGGTGGCGCTCGTCGAAGAGCGCACGCTCCACCTCGGCCCGGGCGTCCTCGGCGGCCGCGTGCGCCGTGCGGGCCGCCTCGGCGTCGATCCGCGCGGCCTCCGCCTCCTCACGGGCCGCCCTGGCGTCCGCGCGGGCGCTCTCGGCCTCGGCGCGCGCGGCGGCGGCGTCCGTCCGCGCCGCCTCCGCCTGGGTACGCGCGTCGTCGGCGTCGATCCGCGCGGCCAGAGCCGTCGCCGAGGCCTCGCGTGCGTCCCGGACACGGTTCTCGGCGAGCGCCTCCGCCTCCGAGCGCAGCCGCTGCGCCTCCTCCACGGCCTGCTGCGCGGCGCGGATCTGCTCCTCGCGGGCTCGCGCCTCGGAGGCAATGTCCTCGAGCAGCGCCGAGGCGCCGGACTCCGCGCCCTTCGGGGCGAGCCGGTCGTCGGTGGTAGCGCTCCAGGCGCCCGCGGCGACGGCGAGCACCGGCGAGGTGTGCTCGAGCTCGGGGTCCACGGTCGCCAGCGGCGACGCTCCCTCCTCCGCGGCGTGGAGCACCTCGTCCTCGCCGGCGGGCTCGGCCTCGAGCTCCGGCTCGCCCTCGAGGAGCGGCCCGGCGTCGAACGCATCCGGCGCCGGAAGGGGGACCGCCGGCACGGCCTGGAGCTCTGCCGGGTCCAGCACCGGGGATCCGGTGGCGGACATCGGCCCCGTCGGGGGCTCCCAGTCGAGGTCCAGGGTCTCGGGTCCGGTCTCCAGCGAGAGGTGGCTGCTCCCGGTGCCGAACATGTCGGTCACCGGCTCGTCGGCCGGCGGGTCCGCCGCCAGCGCCTCGTCCACCGCGTGGAGCAGGGTCTCGGCCCGGAACGGCGTGGGGAGCACCGAGCCGCGGTGTCCGTCCACCATCCGGCCGAGGAGGAGGATGCGCAGGCGGGCCGTCTCGGGCCGTCCATTCAGCTCATGGAGGAGCGCGGCTCCCCGACCGCTCTCCACGCCCGGGGCGAGGAGGATCAGCGCAGGCTGCACCGTCATCGCGGCGGTGAGCGCGTCGGCGGTCGAGGTGGCGAGCTCGACGGTGTGCCCGGCGCGGACCAGCGTGCGGCGCACGAGCGCGATGGTCGCGAGGTCGTCGTGGACGAGCAGGAGCGTAAACGCCACGGTTCTTCCGTCGGCAGCTAGCCTACAGCATCGCCCCAGGATCCACGTCGAGGACCACGCGCACCGCGGCCGGCAGGACTTCCAGATCGCGCTCCAGCTGATCGAGCACCGGACCGAGCAGGGCGTGCCGCGGCGCCTTGAGCAGGAGCTGCCACCGGCTCTTTCCCCGGAGCCGCGAGAGCGGCGCCGGTGCCGGCCCGAGGAGACGCACCCCGCTCTCCGGCCCGGGGAGGAGCACGGCCAGCCGGTCCCCCAGCTTCCTGGCCACCGAGGCCGTCTCCCCGGCGTCCTCGCCCTCGATGCGCACCACGACGAGCCGGCTGAACGGCGGCCAGGCCAGCGCCTCCCGCCACGCGAGCTCGTGCTCGGCGAACCCGTCGTAGTCGTGCTCCGGCACCCGCGCGACCGCGTCGGCGTCCGGGTTCCAGGTCTGCACCAGCACCCGGCCCGGCTCCCGGCCCCGGCCGGCCCGACCCGAGACCTGCGTCACCAGCTGGAACGTGCGCTCGGCAGCGCGGAAGTCTGGAAGCAGAAGCCCGGTGTCCGCCGAGACGACGCAGACGAGCGTCACGCCCGGGAAGTCGTGTCCCTTGGCCACCATCTGCGTGCCCACCAGCACGTCGATCTCTCCGCGGGCGAACCGGGAGAGGAGGTCGGTCAACCGCTCCGCGGTGGTGGCCGCGTCGCGATCGAGGCGCGCCACCCGGGCGGCCGGAAAGCGCTCGGCGACCTCCGCCTCGATCCGCTCGGTCCCCGCGCCCACCGCGAGGAGAGGTCCCCCACAGGCCGGACAGCGGTCCGGCACCGGACGGCTCTCCGCGCAGTAGTGGCACTGGAGGTTCCTGGTCCGGAGGTGGAAGGTGAGCGACACGTCGCAGCGGCTGCAGGGAACACCCTGGCCGCAGGCCTCGCACACCAGCGCCGCCGAGTGGCCGCGGCGGTTGAGGAAGAGGATGGCCTGCTGCCCACGGCCCAGCGTCTCGCCCAGCGCCTCCACCAGCGGTGGCGAGAGCGCGGGCGGCTGGTCCGGCGTTCCCGACGCCCGGAAGCGGACGCGGCGAAGGTCCACCAGCTCGACCCGGGGCATGGGCCGGTCGTCGACCCGTGCCGGAAGGCGGAGACGCCGGTACCGGCCGCGGCGTGCGTTCTCCAGCGTCTCCAGCGACGGCGTGGCGGAGCCGAGCACCACCGTGGCCCCGGCCTGCTTCGCGCGGACCACCGCCAGATCGCGCGCCTGGTAGCGGAGCTTCTCGTCCTGCTTGAACGACGGGTCGTGCTCCTCGTCCACGACGAGGAGCCGGAGGTCCCTCACCGGTGCGAACACCGCGGAGCGCACGCCGACCGCCAGCCGCACCGCCCCCGAGCGCAGACCCTTCCAGTGGAGGAGCCGTTCGCGGTCGCGGAGCCCGCTGTGGAGCACAGCCACCGCGCTGCCGAAGCGGCTGCGGAAGCGGCCCACCAGCTGCGGGGTGAGGGCGATCTCCGGCACCAGGACCAGCGCGCCCCCGCCCCGCGACAGCGCGTACTCCGCCGCGCGGAGGTACACCTCCGTCTTCCCGCTCCCGGTGACGCCCTGGAGGAGGAAGGGCTGGAAGCCACCAGCGTCGAGCGCGGCCTCCAGCTCGGCGAGGGCCGCGGCCTGCGCCTCGGTCAGGCGTTCGGGTCGCGACTGTCCCAGGCCCTCGGCCACCGTCGGCTCGACGGCGTGCTCCTCCATCCGCACCCAGCCTCGCTCCACCAGGCGCTGGACGGCTGCGCGCGCGCCCGGGACTGCCCGGCCCAGCTCGTCCAGCTCCGCGCGACCTCCGACGGCGAGCAGATAGCCGAGGGTGGCTGCCTGCGCCGGCGCGCGCCTCAGCGCGTCCACCGAGGGCGCGCCCACCACGACCGCGGTGCGCACCACCTCCGGGCTCGGCTCCGGCCCCTCGGCCGGATCCGCCAGCCCCGGCGGGAGCGCGGCCCGCAGCGCCTCGCCGAGCGGATGGCGGTAGTAGCTGGCGGCGAACTCCACCAGCGCCAGCACGTCGTCGGGCAGCGCCGGCGTGTCCTCGAGGAGCGCCGACACCGGCTTCAGCAGTTCGCCACCCTCGGGAGCGCGTCCCGGACCGAGGTAGAAGCCCAGCGCGCGTCCTCGCCCGAAGGGCACGAGCACCCGCTGGCCGCGCTGCAGCCGCCCCTCGAGCTCCGGCGGCACGAGATAGGTGAACGGCCCCTTCACCGGGCGGCCCACCGCGACCGAGGCGAGCGGCTCCACCCTCCCCCCTGCCCTCAGAACAGGCGGTCCGGGACGTTCGCCCGCGGGTCGCCGGAGAGGGTGGTGAAGCGCACCTGCCGCTCGCCGTCGCGCGAGACCTCGACCGCGCGCGGGAACCAGTCGCCGGCCGGCGAGTTGTAGTCCACGAAGCGCACGTCCCAGCGGGTTCCGCCGTCCGTCCAACGGATCCGCGCCGGCAGCCAGCTGTCCTTGAAGACCCAGAACTGCGCGTCCCCGTCCTTGGATCCGCCGACCACGTAGGCCACCTGTCCGCCGAAGCGAGCGAGCCACGAGTTGCCGACGTTGACGCCCCGCTTCTTGAGGTGCGCCTCCAGCTCGGCGCGACCGTCCCCGGCGCTCCGCGCTCCGAACAGCGTGCACAGCTCACCCAGCCCCACGCCGAGCGCGGCGACCGCCGGTCCCTCGTTCTTGAGCTGCCCGCCGGACTGCACCACCGCGAGCTTGCCGGTCTCGGGACCGCTGGCCTCGAGTCGGCACCGGCCGGGCAGCTTCAGGAAGACCTTCGCGTCGGACTGGATCTCTCCCTGCCCGCCGGCCTCGGACGAGGCGCTGCCGGCGAGGACCAGCGACCCCTCGACGCGGGCGGTGCTGATGCGCTGCTCGTCCCTGCCGGTGAGCAGATGCCGGAAGATGGCACCGGGTGCAGGGACGTAGGCGAGCGCGGTCCGGACGGCGAGCACGGCAACCAGGAGAAGGGGCAGACGGAGGCGGCGCACGGGGGCGCAGGACTGTACACGAGCTGTCTGCGCGGGCTAGAGCCAGCGGAGCGATGGTCACGGCGCTCGCCGAGCGTCGGCAGGGAGACGGGAGCGATGCCACTGGCGGTGCGCTTGAAGAAGCAGGGGGGCCCGGAGGTGCTGGCGCTGGAGGAGGTCCAGGTGCCCGCCCCCGGTGCGGGCGAGGTGACGTTGCGACACGGCGCGATCGGGCTGAACTTCATCGACGTGTACCAGCGGAACGGGCACTACACGCTCCAGCTCCCGAGCGGGATCGGCCAGGAGGCGGCCGGGGTGGTGACGGCCGTCGGGCCCGGGGTGACCACGACGAAGGTGGGCGACCGGGTCGCGTACGCCGGCGTTCCCCTGGGCGCGTACGCGGAGGCGCGCAACTATCCCGCGGAGCGTCTGGTGCCGGTCCCGGAGGGCGTGACCGACGAGCAGGCCGCGGCCTCGCTCCTCAAGGGACTCACCGCCTGGTACCTGGTGCGCCGGACCTTCAAGGTCGAGCGCGGCCAGACGGTCCTCGTCCACGCCGCGGCGGGCGGGGTGGGCCTCATCCTCTGCCAGTGGCTGAAGCACCTCGGGGCCGCCGTCATCGGCAC
>CAZDSB010000328.1:0-2864 GCA_964507515.1 uncultured Myxococcaceae bacterium | reverse complement strand
AGGCGCGCCGGCGGCGTGACCTCGAGCTCGGCGCTCGCCGCGCGCCGGCTGAGTTGTCGGACGCTGAGCGCCCGGTTGACGACCAGATCGAGCGCGGCCGGGTCCGAGAACGGCTTGTGGATGTAGTCCAACGCCCCGAGCTTCATCGCCCGGATGGTGCTCTCCATGTCGTGGAAGGCGGTGACCAGGACGATCGGCGCATCCCCGCACACCGCCTTCATGTCCTCGATGAGGTCGATGCCGCTCCGGTCGGGGAGCATCATGTCCAGCACCACCAGCGCCGGCGAGACCTCACGGGCCTTCTGCAGGCCGGCGGCCGCGGTGGTCGCGGTCACCACCTGGAACCGGGGCTTCCCGTCCTTCTCCGCCTCCTCGAAGTGCAGGGTGAGGGACTCGAGGAGCGAGACGTCGTCGTCCACGAGGAGCAGCGTGTCCATGGTCAGGCGACCCTCGCGAAGTCGAGGCGGAAGAGCACTCCGCGTGCGGGCGGGGTCGCGGCGACGGCGGTGATCTCTCCTCCCTGCTGCTGCAGGACCCTGCGAAGGGCGGCGAGCGACAGCCCGGCCCCGCGCGCCAGGCGCGACCCGAAGGGCTCGAACACCCGCGACGGGGAACCCGGCTCGAGCGCGGCGTGCTCGTCCAGCACCTCCAGCTCGACGCCCCGGTCCGAGCGCCTCAGGTTCAGGAGGAGGGGCATTCCCTCCTCGAGGCTCGCCGCCACGTTCAGCAGCAGCTGAGCCAGCACCGGTCGCAGCCGCACGCCGTCGGACCGAACCTTGGGGAGTCCCTCGACGCCCAGGAGCTCGACCCGGATGCTCCGTTCGGCGAGGTCCTGCTCGATGAGGCCGCTGGATTCCTGGATCAGCTCGGGCAGGGACCAGGCGTCGACCGCGAGCGGCGACTCCCGGCCGTACTCGCTCAGCATCCAGAGCATCCGCTCCAGCGTCCGGATCTCGCGGAGGGCGATGGTGAGCCGGCGCTGGTCCCGGGGGGAGAGGCCATCGTTCCGGGAGAGGGTCTGGACGGCCATCTTCACGCTGGAGAGCGGGTTCCGGAGCTCGTGGCTCAGCGAGCTCGAGAGCTGGGAGATCTGCAGCGGGGGAGCTCCGTCCAGAAGCGCTCCGAGGTCGTGGACCCGCGCCTCCACTTCCTTTCCGGTGGGCTCCAGCCCCACCCGGAGCCAGCGTGGCGTGCCGCCCGCCTCGGGAACGATGCGGACGTACTCGACCCCTGAGCCGTCGCGGGCGCGCGCGTCGAGCGCCCGGGCCGTCGACGCGTCGATGCCGAGGGCGTCGGCCAGCGGCATCCCCCGGGTGGGTTCAGGGCAGCCGGGGAGGGCACCGTCACCGCTCAGCAGCGACAGCTCCTCGTCCCAGCGGATACGGAGCGGCATGCTCCACGCCGGATCGGCCATAGGCGGGCGAAAGCTTAGTCCCCCCAGTGCGTACATGCTCGCCTTGGGGATTCACCGGTTACAGTGGTGCTCGCATGGAAGGCCGCCTGCTCGTCAAGGACTGCACTCTCCTCGACCGCCGGGGACTGCAACCGAACCGCGCGGTGGTGGTGGAAGGCGGGATGGTCGCGCGCGTCTCGTCCGACGGCGACGAACCGGTGCGGCCGGGCGACTGGGCCATCGAGGCTGCCGGCCGGCTGCTCGTGCCGGGGCGCGTGGACGGCCATGCGCGGCTCGGGCACGTCGCCGGAGCACGGCGCGCGCTCACCCCGGCGGAGTCGTCCGCGGTGGCCGCGGCCGCGATGGCGCTCTCGCTGCGCAATGGCGTGACCACCGCGCTGGAGCAGGTCGAGGGCGTGGATGACGGGGCGGCGGCGCTCGAGGGTCGGTTCCGCGTGGCGCGGGCGCTCGGGATGCGCCTGGTCGCGTCGCTGGCGGCGGAGGGACGCCACGGCATCGCCACCCACGAGCTGAACGTCGACGCGGCGCGGGCCACCGCCGAGGATTCGCTGGTGCGTGCCGGGCTCGGATTCGCCAGCTGCCTCACCGCGTCCGACGAGCTGCTCCGGGCGGTGGGGCGCGACGCCGAGGCGCTCCGCGCGCCGGTTCACTTCCGCCTCGCGGAGAGCGGCGCCGAGCTCGCCGAGCACTTCGAGCAGCACCGGGTCCGGATGGTCGAGCGGCTGGACCGGCACGGGCTGCTGGGCCCCACCACCGTCGCCGCCCACGCGCGCGCGGTGGACGGCGCCGAGGCGCAGCGGCTGGCCGAGACCTCGGTCCTCGTGGCCTGGAGCCCGCTGGCAGACCTCCTCGGCGAGCAGCACGGCTTCGAGTCGGTGTGGCAGCAATCCCACCGGGTGGTCCTCGCGAGCGCGGGGGTGGGAGACCTCCGCGAGCAGTGGACCGCCGGACGAATCCTCGCGCACCGCGCGGCGCGCATCGGCCGCCTCTGGGCCAGGGAACGCGTGCCCGAGGTCCTGGGAGACGGGCCGGCCGGATTCATGGATCGCATCTTCCGCCGCACGGCGGGCCGCATCGGCCCCGGGGCGATGGCCGATCTCGTCCTGGTGGACCTCTTCCCCGAGAAGGAGGACCCGGTCGAGGTCCTCGCCGCCTCGATGCGCGCGCCGGTCTCCTGGACGGTCGTGAACGGGCGGGTGGTGGTCCGCGAGGGCCAGCTGCTCGGGACCGAGATGCTTCCGGTTTTGGCCGAGGCCGCCGCGGTCCGCCGCGCCGTCGCATGAGCCGGCTGGCGCGGGGGCTGCTCGCAGGGGCGCTCGCGCGCCGCGCCCCGCTCCGCGAGGACGGTCGGACCACCGCCTTCCGGTGGATCAACGGCGCCGCCGACGGGCTTGCGGCCCTGACGCTCGATCTGTTCGGCGACGTGGGCGTGCTCAGCACCTACGACGAG
>CAZDSB010000327.1:0-4952 GCA_964507515.1 uncultured Myxococcaceae bacterium | reverse complement strand
GCAGGCAAGCATCCTGAGGGTCGGAGTCCGACATGGCTGGCGAGGTTCCCAAGGACAGACGGCCGGTTGTAGAGGCCCTCGAGCGGATGTGGGCCCAGGCGGTCACGGCCATGTCCAGCGTGGAGGATGAGGCGGCCCGGGTCGTGCAGCGGGCTCAGACCGTGGCGGGGTGGAGCCAGGACGAGGTGCGTCGCCAGATGACAGACCTGGCGGAGCGGCTTGCCGCCCAGCGTCGTGAGCTGGAGCAGGGGATGGAGGAGCGGGTCCGGAACGCACTGCAGCGCCTCCGGGTTCCTCGACGCGAGGAGGTCCAGGCGCTGACCGCCCGGGTGGACCGGGTCGCCGAGCGGCTGGAGAAGCTGGAACGAGGGAGCTGACCCCGACGGTGCGACGAGTCCTCTTCCAGATGCACGCGCTGAGCTCGCACTGCGCGGTGCTGCCTCTCGTGGCGGCCGTCCTCCTGCTGGGGGCGGCCCGGATCGAGAGCACCGTCCAGCGGGGTGCCCGGCCCGCGACCGAGCCGGCGGTGGCCGTCGTCCAGGCCCCCGACCCGGACCTGGCCCTCATCGACACCGTTCTCGCCAAGCGCGCGCCGGAGCTCGGTCTCGTCCTCCGGGCGCAAGTCAGTCGCGCCATCGCCGAGGAGGCTCGGCGGGCGGGGTACGACCCGCTGCTGATCCTCGCCATCATCGACGTCGAGAGCGACTTCGACCCCGACGCGATCAGCTCCCGCGGGGCACGCGGCCTGATGCAGATCCAGCCGGCGACCCTGCACTGGTTCGCCGAGAAGCAGGGGCTCTTGCTCACCCGTGAGGAGATGGCGGCGGACCCCGGGCTGTGCGTCCGCCTCGGCATCCGCTACCTCCGTTCGCTCCAGGACCGCTTCGGCGGGGACCTGCCGATGGCGCTGATGGCCTACAATGCCGGCCCGGACCGCATCCGGCAGGCGCTCCGCGAGCGCGCGGTCGACCCGTACCGCTTCTACCCGCGGCGGGTGAAGCGCGACTTCGAGCGCTTTCGCAAGGGCGTGGGCCTCGGCGGTGACTGGGCCTACGCGCTCCGCGACCCCGAGCCCGCTGCTCGCTAGACGGGTGGCCCCCGTGGCATAAGCTGGGGATCCGTTCCCGTGTTCTCGCTCGACGATCAGGCGCGTGGACTGGAGGCCGCTCGCGAGCAGGTGGCGGCGCTCTTCCAGAGCATCAACGCCCCCCACGTGGTGGTTCCCGGCCGACGCGCCGGACCGGCGCAGGCGTTCATCGCCTGCCTGCGCGGCACCCACGGCTTCTCGGTGGGCGTCTACCTCTGGCTCTCCGAGACCAAGGAGTGCGCCGTCTACACGACCCCGGCCACCGCCCAGACCCCGGAGGAGTACCGGGCGCTCCAGACCGAGGCCCTCGGCTTCGTGGAGTCGATGGGTTTCATGATGGACAACCTCAACTTTCGCTCGCTGTCGCCCGAGCACCAGGCCGAGCTCCTCCAGTCGGTCCCGGTGTGGCGTGGTGGGCGGGCCGCCACCGGGAGCACTCCCACGGTGTCTCCGCCCGGTCAGGCCGCGGCGCCCGCCGCCCAGACCGGGGCCGCGCTGGCGCGGCTGTTCTCGTCGTTCTAGGTCCCTCTCCCAAGAATGCTCCGTCCCTTCGCCGCCGTCCTCGCCCTCGCCGCCGCAGGCGTGCTCGGGTCCTGCGTCCACGTCCCCAGCGAGAAGGAGCGCCAGGGCGCCGAGGCCCACTACGACCTGGGAATCAACGCCCAGAGCCAGGGCGACGTCCGCAGCGCGCTCAAGGAGTTCGAGGAGTCGCTGCGGCTCGACCCCGACTTCGCGGACGCCCACAACGCGATCGCGCTCCTGCTCCACATCTCGTTCGACAAGAAGGACGAGGCGGAGAAGCACTACAAGCAGGCGCTGGAGATCCGTCCGACCTTCTCCGAGGCCAAGGTGAACCTCGGCAACCTCTACCTGGACCAGGGCCGGCTGGACGAGGCCATCGCGCTGTACGAGCAGGCCCTGAACGACATGCTCTACGCCACACCGTACATCGCCGAGGCGAACCTCGGCTGGGCGTACTTCAAGAAGGGCAACGCCACCCAGGCCATCGAGCACCTCCGGGCCTCCGTCACCCACAACCCCCAGTTCTGCCTCGGGTACAAGGACCTCGGCCTCGTGCAGGACGCCCGCGGAGACCTCGCCGCGGCGTGCACCGAGTTCGGGCGATTCGTGCAGGCCTGCCCCAAGGTGGCCGAGGCCCATCAGCTCCTCGGCAGCTGCCTCGTCCGGCAGGGTCGCGTCCCGGAGGCCCGCACCAGCTTCGACGCCTGCGTGGAGAGCGCCACGGATGCTCCTCAGCAGCGGGTCCGCGAGCAGTGCGTCCGGCTCCGCGAGGGGCTGGGAGGGCAGGGCGGGCGGCCCTAGCCGGCCGGACCCGGGAACGCGCGTGGATCGCTGGGAGGACGAGGCGCTGGTCCTGGGCACGCTGGACTACGGGGACGCTGACCGTCTGGTGACGCTCCTCACGCGTGGGCGCGGAAAGCTGACCGCGTTCGCGGCCGGGGCGCGAAAGAGCCGGCGGCGCTTCGCCGGGGCGCTCGAGCCCGGGACGCTGCTCCGGGCACGGCTCGTGGAACGCCACGGCTCCACGGTGAGGCTGGACGCGGTGGAGGTGACCCAGTCGTTCCCCCGCATTCGCGAGGAGCTGCCCCGCATCGCCCGGGCGCTGTACGCGCTCGAGCTCTGCCGCGAGCTCCTCCGGGACGACGAGCCTGCCCCCGAGCTGCTGTCGCTCGCGGTGGAGTGGCTCGGCCGGCTCGACGCGGGCGAGGCAGGGCCCACCTCGGTGCTCGCCTTCGAGCTCCAGGCGCTGGCCCTGGCCGGACTCATGCCCCGCTTCGACGCCTGCGCGCTCTGCGGCGGCCCTCCCGGCGACGCGCCTCGCTTCGACGTGGACCACGGGGGAGCGGTGTGCGCGGCGTGCTCCGCCCGGGCGACCGGTCCTCGCATCGCCCCGGCCCTGCTCGCGGGGCTCGCGGCGATCCAGGCCGGGGCACGGCAGCCGCTTCCGCCGGCGCTCCGGGCCGAGGCACGGGGGCTGCTTGCGCGCTTCATTGAGGCGCAGCTCGGGCGGCGGCTGAAGAGCGTGGACTTCCTGCGGAGCGTCGGCGTCGACTAGGTCGGCACCCGCGGGTCGATCCAGGTGGTCCCGGCGTGTTAGGTCCGGGACCGCTTGGCGATGACCTTCCAGGAACTGATCCTCGCGCTCCAGCAGCACTGGGCACGGCAGGGCTGCATCCTGACCCAGGCCTACGACGTGGAGGTGGGGGCCGGGACGATGGCGCCGACCACCTTCCTGCGCGCGCTCGGGCCCGAGCCGTGGAACGTCGCCTACGTCCAGCCCTCGCGCCGCCCGGCCGACGGGCGATTCGGCGAGAACCCCAACCGGCTGTTCCAGCACCACCAGCTCCAAGTCGTCCTCAAGCCCGCGCCCAAGGACGTCCAGGCGCTCTACCTCGACTCGCTCCGCGCCATCGGCATCGACCCGCTGGAGCACGACCTGCGGTTCGTCGAGGACGACTGGGAGGCGCCGACCCTCGGGGCCTGGGGCCTCGGCTGGGAGGTGTGGTGCGACGGGCAGGAGGTGACCCAGTTCACCTACTTCCAGCAGTGCGGCGGCTTCGAGTGCCGGCCGGTCTCGGCCGAGCTCACCTACGGGCTCGAGCGCATTGCCATGTACCTCCAGAACGTCGACACCGTGTTCGACGTGGAGTGGGTGAAGGGCGTGAGCTACGGCGAGGTCTTCCACCGCAACGAGGTGGAGATGAGCACCTACGCCTTCCGCGCCTCGGACCCCCAGGTGCTGTTCGGGCTCTTCGAGACCTACGAGAAGGAGTGCGTCCGGCTCCTCGCCCAGGGGTTGCCGCTGCCGGCCTACGAGTCGGCGCTGAAGTGCTCCCACACCTTCAACCTGCTCGACGCCCGCGGCGCGATCAGCGTCACCGAACGCGCCGGCTTCATCAAGCGGGTGCGCGACAACGCCCGGGCGTGCGCCGCGGCCTACCTCAAGGTGCGGGCCGAGCTCGGCTTCCCCCTGCGCAAGACGGCGTGGACGGTGGGGCAGCAGCCTCCGCTCCTCGAGGGCGCGCCGGCCAGCCGCACCTGGGACACCTTCCTCGCGGAGCAGAAGGGATGAGCGAGGAGCTCCTCTTCGAGATCGGCACCGAGGAGCTGCCGGCCGGCGCGGTGGAACGGGCCGTGGAGCAGCTCCGCACGCTCGTGCTCTCCGGCCTGGAGGGAGCGCGGCTCGCCCACGGGCCGGCCCGGACCTTCGCGACCCCCAGACGGCTGGCGGTGCTCGTCGAGGGCGTGGCGGACCGGAGCCCCGATGCCACGCGCCAGGCACTGGGCCCATCGGTCAAGGCGGCGTTCGGCGCGGACGGGGCGGCCACCCGTGCGGCGACGAAGTTCGCCGAGGCACAGGGGGTGGCAGTCTCGGCGCTCCGCCGCGTGCAAACGCCCAAGGGCGAGTACCTGGCGGTGGAGGTCACCGAAGCCGGGCGGCCGGCGAGCGCGCTGCTTCCCGGCGTGCTCGGGGCCGCGGTGCACGGTATCCAGTTCAAGAAGAGCATGCGGTGGGGCGACGTGGAGCAGACCTTCGCCCGTCCGGTGCAGTGGCTCCTCGCCCTGCTGGGGCAGGAGGTGGTCCCGGTCGTCTTCGCCGACGTGAGGAGCGGGCGGATGACGCTCGGTCACCGGTTCCTCTCCCCCGGACCGCATCCGGTCGCGCACCCCCGCGACTACCCCGGCCTCCTCGAGCGTGCCCGCGTGCTGGCCGAGGTGTCCGTGCGCAAGGAGCGCATCCGCACCGAGGCGGCCGAAGCTGCCCGGACGGCCGGGGGCCGGATCCGCGAGGACGAGCCCCTACTCGATCAGGTGACCGAGCTCGTGGAGTGGCCAACCGCGG
>CAZDSB010000326.1:0-3697 GCA_964507515.1 uncultured Myxococcaceae bacterium | reverse complement strand
GGGCATGACCTTCCCGGCCCACGGCACCATCGACATGAAGCTGACCCTGGACACCCACAACCTGCTCGACACCGGCACCCCCTGGGACACCTCGAAGGTCGAGGTGAAGGGCTCGGCATGGGGCTGGGGGACGATCGCGATGCGCGACGACGGCGCCAATGGCGACGCCACGGCCGGCGACGGCATCTACAGCTTCACGATCTCACACGATGCTCCCCTGAACTCGCCGCCGTACCCCGGCCTTCTGAAGTCCGGTGACAAGCCCGAGTTCATCTTCGTGTTGAACGGCACCGAGTACAAGGACGCCTCCCAAAACGGCCAGGCCGCAACGGACGGAGTCACGGCCGGCACCAAGGCTTCTGGTGCGGCCGACTACACCACTCAGACCCTCCAGATCACGGGCGGGACGGGTCTCGGCAGCGGCAACACGTTCATCGACGTTCCGTAACGCCACGACCGCAGATCCGGGGGCCGGCAGGGCAGCACGCCTTGCCGGCCTCCTCTTTTCCTGAGATGGGTTCGTTCGTGCGCCTCGCCGCTCCGCTGGCCGTCCTCCTCGGGCTGTCGCTCTCGTCGGCTGCGCTCGGCGTCGAGCGCACGCTGGTGGCGGCCTTCGACGATCCGGCCGGCGACGCGAACGGGCCGGGCTCCTACGAGTCCCCCGGCGACACCGACTTCCTTCCAGGCGACTTCGACCTTCGCCGCTTCGCGGTCTACGAGGAGGGAGACAAGGTCGTCTTCGAGGTGACCCTGGGAGAGAACTTTCGCTACCCGCCGAGCACCCAGCGCTACAACTCGACGCCCGTCGATCTCAAGAACAACATCTATTTCCAGAACATCGACATCTACGTGGACACCGATCAGACGCCCGGGAGCGGCTACGGAATGTGCATTCCGGGCCGGCGGGTGGCCTTCGCGGACGGGCGGACCTGGGAGTATGCGGTGGTGCTCGCCCCCCAGCCCGGGCCCGCCCGCGCGGTGACCGAGGCCGTCTTCGGGACCGAGGCCTCGAGACGGGTCCTTTTCCCCACCAATCTCCAGACCCAGGGCAAGACGATCGTCGCCCGCATTCCCTGGAGCTTCTTCGGAGGTCGGCCCACCAAGGAGTGGGGCTACTCGGTTCACGTCTCGGGCGCGCGCTGGGAGCGGAGCTTTGCGGTGGTCGACCGCCTCGTCGGCCGTCACGACGCGGATGCGTACACCATGCCCGTCGTCGGCGTGCGCGAGGCCTGGATGTTCGGCGGCGCGCCCACGTCCGCCGGGAAGGCGCACCCCTGGGTGGTGGACGTGCTGGTCCCTCCGGGCACGACCCAGGCCAAGGTCCTGAGCGGGTTCGACGAGAAGACCGGCGCGTACGCTCAGGTGCCGTTCGTCTACGGAACCGGGGTCGCGCCACCGCAGATGGCCGTCACCGCCCAGGCGGAGAAGCCTGCCGGACCGGTCCTGGCCGTGGCGGACGTCTCGGGCGGCGTGGTCTCGATCAAGGGTCCGAGCAAGGGTGTCGGTGTGATGCAGATCGGGAGGGTGCTCGGGCCGGACGGAGCGCCCGTGGGCCGGGTGATCGTCACCCAGGTGGTGGAGGGCGGCGTGGTCGGCCGGGCAGTCGAGGGCGGTGACCACATCCGGGCGGGCATGGGAGTCGAGTTCAGCACTCCCGGACCCACGAAATGACCGAGCGAGGCCGCGGTTTCCACCCGGCCGCCGGCGGTGGGTGACGTGCCGAACATCCTCGGAATCTCGGCGTACTACCACGACTCCGCGGCCTGCCTGCTTCGCGACGGAGAGATCGTCGCCGCCGCGCAGGAGGAGCGGTTCAGCCGGGTGAAGCACGACCATCGCTTTCCCGCGCTCGCCGCCCGGGCCTGTCTCCGCGAGGGCGGGATCGGCGTCGATGACCTTGACTGCGTCGCGTTCTACGACAAGCCCTTCCTCAAGCTCGACCGGATCCTCGAGACACACCTCGCGATCGCTCCCCGGGGCCTCCCGGCGTTCGTCCAGGCAATTCCCCACTGGCTGGGAGAGAAGCTCTGGATCCCGGACCTCATCTCCCGTGAGCTCGGGTACGGGGGGCCGGTCGTCTTCCCCGAGCACCACGAGTCCCATGCGGCCTCGGCCTTCTTCCCTTCTCCGTTCAACCGCGCGGCCTTCCTCACCATGGATGGCGTCGGCGAGTGGGCCACCTCCTCCTGGGGCGTTGGCCACAGGAACCGGGTCGAGCTGCTGGCCGAGCTCCGCTTCCCGCATTCGCTCGGGCTCCTCTACTCCGCCTTCACCTACCAGGCCGGCTTCAAGGTGAACTCCGGTGAGTACAAGCTGATGGGCCTCGCGCCCTACGGCGAGCCGCGCTACGCGCGGGCCATCCGCGAGCACGTGCTGGACCTGAAGGACGACGGTTCCTTCCGGATGAACCTCGATTATTTCGACTACGTGGGCGGCCTCCGGATGACCTCCCCGGCCTTCGACCGGCTCTTCGGAGGCCCACCGCGCGAACCGGAGACGCCCCTCACGCAGCGGGAGATGGACCTCGCTGCGTCCATCCAGGACGTCACCGAGGACGTGGTGCTCCGCATGGCGCGACACGTGCGGAAGGAGACCGGCGAGCGCGACCTCTGCCTCGCCGGCGGCGTCGCGCTGAACTGCGTCGCCAACGGCAAGCTGCTGCGGGCGGGCATCTTCGACCGGCTGTGGATCCAGCCGGCCGCGGGCGATGCCGGTGGCTCCGTGGGAGCGGCCTACGTCGCGCACCATCATCACCTGGGCGCTCCGGGACGGAGCAAGACCGGCCGGGATGCGCTCCGCGGAGCGCTCCTCGGCCCGGCCCACGGTGACGAGGAGATCGCTCGTTTCCTGGAGTCGGAGGGCGTGCCCGGCGAGCGGCTCGAGCGGGCGGCGCTGCTGGACACGGTCGCCGGGCTCCTCGCCGAGGGGAGGGTGGTGGGCTGGTTCCAGGGACGGATGGAGTTTGGTCCGCGGGCGCTGGGGAACCGCTCCATCCTCGCGGACCCCCGTGCGCCGGACATGCAGAAGCGGATGAACCTGGCGATCAAGTTCCGCGAGGGGTTCCGTCCCTTCGCTCCCGCGGTGCTCGCCGAGAAGGCCGGGGAGTGGTTCGACATCGATTGCGAGAGCCCCTACATGCTCCTCGTCGCCGAGGTGAGGAGCGAGCGGCAGCGGCCCATGTCCGAGCAGCAGCAGCGTCTGTGGGGGATCGACAAGCTGAACGTCGTCCGCTCCGACATCCCTGCCGTCACTCACGTGGACTACTCGGCGCGCCTGCAGACGGTGCACCGCGAGGACAATCCGCTCTTCCACGCGCTGCTCTCTGCCTTCGAGGCCCAGACGCGCTGCCCCGTGCTCGTCAACACCTCCTTCAACGTGAGGGGCGAGCCGATCGTCGAGTCACCCAGGGACGCCTATACCTGCTTCATGCGCACCGGGATGGACGTGCTGGTCCTGGGCAATCACCTGCTCCGGAAGGAGGCCCAGCCCCGGTTCCAGGAGTCGGAGGACTGGAGGCGACGCCATGTCCTGGATTGAGGACGTGCGCACCGGCCTTGCCCGGCTGGACACGTCGCCGCGCGCGATCCGCCGTGCAGCCTTCGGCGTCGGAGGCGTGCTGCTCCTCCTGGCGGCCTGGCTCCTCTGGCGCCACCGCTCCTCAGGGATCAGCCTGGGCCTCGCGGGCGGCGGCGGGTTG
>CAZDSB010000325.1:0-5553 GCA_964507515.1 uncultured Myxococcaceae bacterium | reverse complement strand
GGCGGAGGTAGCGGCGGAGGAGCGGGCGAAAGCTGCGCGAGAACTTCCGGCCCAGCCGGGCGTGGCGGCGCCCCGCGTCCAGGGTGCCATCGAAGGCGGGGCTCACGTGGTACAGCTCGTGGAGCAGGGTCTCGATGCGCTCCTCGGGCCGGCTGTCGCGAAAGAAGAGCGGGCGGAGGGTCACGCAGTACAGCATTCGCCGGCCGCCCACTCGCACCACCGGCTTGCGTGCGCCGGAGGGGTCCTTGCTCTTCCCCTTGGCAAAGGCCAGCGGCTTCACCGAGCCCCGGGATGCCCGCCGGGCCTCACCGGCCACCACCAGCACCTTGGCCGGGACCAGATGCGCGAACTCGGGCGAGCGCGACGCCAGGTCACGCATCAGCGCGCGGATGGCGCGGTTCAGATTGAGGGGCCTCGACGAAGGGGGCACGCCGCGAGCCCGATGCTACAAGAAGTGCCCGGGTGACGGCGCGTGACGGTGTTCCTCCTCGGACAGGACCCTGAGGCCTTTCCGCCGCCGGAGCGGGCGGACCGGTCGGGGCTGCTGGCCGTCGGCGGAGACCTCTCCCCGGAACGTCTGCTGGCCGGCTACCGGCGCGGCATCTTCCCCTGGTACTCGGAGGGTCAGCCCATCCTCTGGCACTCGCCGGACCCGCGGTTCGTCCTCCTCCCCGGGCGGCTTCACGTGCCGCGGAGCCTGGAGAAGGTGCTCCGGAGGGGGACCTTCGACATCCGTGCGGACACCGCCTTCTCCGAGGTGCTGTCCGCCTGCGCCGAGGCGCCCCGTCCCGGGCAGGACGGCACGTGGATCACCACCGCGATGCACACGGCCTACCTGACCCTGCACCGGCTGGGGCACGCCCATTCGGTCGAGGCCTGGAAGGACGGCGAGCTCGTGGGCGGGCTCTACGGCGTGGCGCTGGGGCGGGTCTTCTTCGGCGAGAGCATGTTTGCCCGGGCGCCGGATGCATCCAAGGTGGCCTTCGCCACCGCGGCCCGCGCGCTGTTCGCCGCAGGCTGCCTGCTCATCGACTGCCAGGTGGAGACCGAGCATCTCGCCCGCTTCGGCGCAGCCGACGTCACGAGGCGCCGCTTCCTCCACCTGCTCGGACCTGCCGTCCAGTCCGGGCCGCCGCTGCATCCGGTGTTCGCATCGCTGGGCGCTCCGCGCTAGGAGAGTGGACGGCCCCGTGGACGCGACCGCCGACACGCCTCGGAAGAACCCCGGCCGCTGGGTGGTGGTCTCGGTCCTCGTGCTCGCGGCCCTGCTGGCCTTCGGCGTCCGGGGGCTCCTGGCCGCGCGGGTCGTGCAGGCACGCGTGGTGGCCATGATCAAGGAAGGAAAGTTCGCCCAGGCGCTCGACGAGGCTGACCTGCGCCTGTCGCGGCAAGCCGACGATCCGCACCTGCGCGAGGTGGCGGTGCTCGCGGCGCGCTCGCACGTGGAGCATCTGCTGGAGACCGGGACCCCGGTTGCAGATGTTGCCGGGTGGCTCGAGGACCAGCTGACTCGCCGCCCCTACCTCCGCCCTGCGCTGCAGGGACGCCTGCTCGAGCTGCAGGCGGAGGCGAGGCGCTCCGCCCGTCCGCCCGGAAAAAACTAGGAGGTTCGGGCCGATGGAGGGAATGATGCGCGCGGCCTCGACGTTTCAGAGGCCGGGCTGCTGGATCTTCCCCCCGGTTCAGCGCCCGCCGGTCTGAGCCGCCGGCCTTCGGGCCGCGGCTCGCCGGTTTTTTTTCCCCATCGGGCCCGGTCGCCGCTCACCAGCCAGGCACCTCGCTGTCGCGGACGTGGCCCAAGGCGCGGCGGACCTTGTCCTCCAGCTTGTCGGGATCGAGCACGACCTTGCCGTCGTGCACCGCGTGGATGGCGGGGACCGGGACGGCGACGTCGCCGGCGTTCTCGATGTAGACGATCAGCACCGGGTGCGAACCGCTCCGGAGCTCGCGGACCGCCCCGACCGGATCGGCCCCTTCTCCGGTGAAGACCTGATCTCCGAGGCGGATGGACGCGTAGTCGGGCGTTGGCATGGTGGGGGAAGGTACCACCCTGCCCGGCCGGAGATCCTTTCCCGGGGGGGTGCCGTTCAAGGCGGACGATGCATCCGCTCCAGCGCCTGCTCCCTCGCGACCCGCGAGACCTCCAGATCGCCTTCCTCGGCAGCTTCCTCGTCCTGGGCGTGGGCTTCCTCGGGCTGCAGATCGAGCCCTGGATGCCGCCCGTGCTGCTCGCCTCGACCTGCGGGGTGCAGTGGGCCTGCGAGCGACTTCTGCGGCTGACCTCCAGCGGGTTCCGCTCCCCGCTCATCACCGGGCTCGGCCTCTGCCTGCTGCTCCGGACGGACGCGCTCTGGGTGCCCCCGCTCGCCGCCACCATCGCCATCGGCGCCAAGTACCTGGTCCGCCTCCGCGGCAAGCACGTCTTCAATCCCGGGATGCTCGGGCTGACCAGCTGCATGCTGCTCACGGGGCACGCCTGGTGCTCTCCGAGCCAGTGGGGCGAGGGAATGGCGATGCTGGCCTGGTTCGCGGTGCTGGGACTGGCGGTGGTGTCGCGCAGCTTTCGCACCGACGTGAGCCTCGCCTTCCTCGGCAGCTGGGTGCTCCTCAAGCTCGGGCGGGTGCTGTGGCTCGGGCAACGGCCAGCGGTGCTTGGCCATCAGCTGCTGGTGGGGAGCCTCATCCTCTTCACCTTCTTCATGATCTCCGACCCGAAGACCACACCCGACCGCCGGAGCGCGCGCATCGGCTGGGCCATGGCCGTCGCCGTGCTCGCCTTCGTGCTGCAGCACCAGGCCTGGGTGATGAACGCGCCGGTCTGGGCGCTTCTGCTCCTGTCGCCGGCGGTGCCTCTGCTCGACCGCCTCTTTCCCGCCGCCCGCTTCCGCTGGCCCTCCGGTCAGCCTTCACCCGAAGGAGTCGTCGCCGTGCCTGCCTCCGCCGTCCGCCGTGTCGCCCCGCTGCTCGTCGTTCCCCTCCTCGTCCTGCTGCACCCGGCGCCCGCGATGGCGTTCTGCGGGTTCTACGTGGGGAAGGCCGACACGCAGCTGTTCAACGAATCGTCTCAGGTCGCGCTCGTCCGGGACGGCGACCGCACCGTGCTCACCATGAGCAACGACTATCGCGGTCCCCTCACCGAGTTCGCGCTGGTCGTCCCGGTGCCCACCGTGCTCGAGCGCGAGCAGATCCACGTGGGGAACCGCCGGCTCCTCGAGCACCTCGACGCGTACTCGGCGCCGCGGCTGGTCGAGTACTTCGATCCGGACCCATGCGCCGTCTACGACATGGCCGAGGCGGTGAGGGGTGCGGCAGCCCCGAAGATGGCCGCGCGCTCCGAGGCGGAGAAGAAGAAGGACGAGGCGCTCGGTGTGAAGGTCGAGGCGAAGTACACGGTGGGCGAGTACGACATCCTCATCCTCGGCGCGAAGCAGTCCGAGGGACTCGAGACGTGGCTCCGGGAGAACGGCTACCGGATCCCGGCGAAGGCCTCCGCTGCGCTCCAGCCGTACATCCGCCAGGACATGAAGTTCTTCGTGGCCAAGGTGAACCTCGAGGCGCAGAAGGAGAGCGGCGTGCAGCACCTGCGCCCGCTGCAGATCGCCTACGAGTCGAAGAAGTTCATGCTCCCCATCCGGCTGGGGATGGCCAATGCCACCGGTCCGCAGGATCTCATCGTCTACGCGCTGACCCGGCGCGGGCGGGTGGAGTCCACCAACTACCGGACGACCAAGATCCCCTCCGACGTGAACGTCCCGCTCTTCGTGAAGGGTGACTTCGGGAAGTTCTACCAGGACGCCTTCGCCCGCTCGGTGGACAAGGAGGATCGCCGGGCCGTGTTCACCGAGTACGTCTGGGACATGGGCTGGTGTGACCCGTGCGCCGCGCAGCCGCTGAGCCGCGAGGAGCTGCTCGAGCTGGGCGTGTTCTGGCTGAACGACTCCCGGAGGGACTCGCTCGGGCCCGCGTTCCGCCGCGGACCGGTGGGCGGGCCGGTCAACGTGCTGCTCACCCGGCTCCACGTCCGCTACGACGGTGCCCACTTCCCCGAGGACCTCGTGTTCCAGGAGACGAGCGACCGGACCAACTTCCAGGGGCGGTACATCCTCCAGCATCCGTACAAGGGCCCGTCGGAGTGCAGCGCGATGGACGACTACCGTGAGCGGCTCCGCGACCGGCGAAGCAAGGAGGCCGAGACCCTGGCCTCGCTGACCGGCTGGTCGATGCAGGACATCCGGAAGAAGATGGGGCCCGAGGGCGACGACGTGAAGAGCCGTCCCTGGTACCGCCGGCTCTGGAACGACTGAGCGCTCAGCGGCTGGCGTAGCGGCGCGCCGACTCCTCGAAGCCGAGGAGCGGCGCGCGCAGCGTTCCGTCGCCGAGGTCCGTGCCGCCGAGCGGATCCACCGGCTGCACCTGGGCGCGGGCCCGCGGCTCGAGCGCTCGAGGCGGCCCTAGGCGACCGCGCCGTGTCTCTCGACGAGGCTGTAGAGGTAATCCGCGACGGCGGGACGGCGGACGTGCTCCACCACCTTGTCGTCGGTGAGCCCATCCTCCTGGGCATCGTGGAGCAGCAGCAGCTGGACGGAGAGGTCCGGCCGGGTGCGCAGCGCATCCATCACCGCGGCCCGTGGACGGCGCTCGAAGTCGAGCACCACCAGCAGACGCTTGCCGGCCGGAAGCCCGAGGACCACCTCGAGCGCCTCCTCCGAGGAGGACGCGAGGTGGAAGGGGACGTCATCCCAGTCCAGGCGCTCAGCGAGCTCCCGACGCGTCTCGGCGTCCTCCGACGCCACCAGCACCACGTCCTGCTTCACCGGTTCACCCCCAGTGCTCGCCGACCGAGAAAAGCGGAGCGGGTCGTACCATGTGCTGCTCCCGGCGCTCCACTGCGAAAGTGGCCTTCATCGATCGACGCGCGATCGGCCATCCCCGCGGATCGTCGTGGCAGTCGCACTCGACCCTCGGGGGCGCTCCGCCGGCAGCGGAAGCTGCTGCGGTCTGCCGACGACGAGCGTGGAGCGCGCCCCACGGATCGACACCCTGCGAGACCACCATCCGCCGTCCTCCCGGGCGCTCAGGCGACGTCCGCGCGCCCGGAACCACGTACGCAAGGCGCGCGCCGCAAGATCTACAGCACGCCGCTGAGGAGCACGCGGTGGAGGCAAGACGTGTCGCGCTCGCTCAGGCTCCACAGCGCCATGCTGGTCATCCGGAACGTCGGCGAGGGGACCAGCGCACGCGCCGCCGCGGCGACCTCCATCTCTGCCTCGGGCGGGACGCGGCCGATCACCGCGTGCGGTGTAGCCTGGTACACGTCCGGGGCGAGCTTGAGCCCCGCCTCCACCAGCCGGTCCTGCAGGATGAGCAGCGAGGTGGCCATCTCGTCGTCCGGCGCGAGGTAGACGTAGCGGGTCTGCGGAAAGCGACGCAGCCCCACGAAGCGCCCGATGATGGGGCCGGTCTCCTCCCCCACCAGGTCGAGGATGCGGCGCACCTCGGCGGCGTCCTGCGGAGGGAGCGGTCCGACGGAGCCGATGCCCACCGGCACGCGCT
>CAZDSB010000324.1:0-3498 GCA_964507515.1 uncultured Myxococcaceae bacterium | reverse complement strand
CCGGCACCGTCGCGGCACTGGCCCTCGCCATTCCGCTCGGGATCGGATTTCGTGCGTTCGACATCGAAGCGGCGCCGCTCCTCCGCTTCGCCGAGGAAGCTCCGCCTACTCCGCGGATCATGGGCCTCATCTTCAGCCCCGGATCTCGCGTGATGACGCACGCAGTGTTCCTTCACGCGGCCGCGGTGCCCGCGCGCCTGCGGGGAGGCATCACCAACTTCAGCTTCGCGCAAACCCCCCATTCGCCCATCCGGTACCGCGGCCCTCCTCCACCGACCTTCTCCAGCGAGTGGCGGCCCGACGGCTTCCGGTGGGAGACGATGGGGTCGGCCTACAGCAATTTCCTCGTCCGCGGTGTCGACCCACGGGCGGTCTTCGGTGCTCGCTACGGGACCGAGGTCACCCCCCTGGACGTCGCCGGTGGTATGGCCTGGCTGGAGAACCACAGCCGATGAACGTCGACGAGCTGGCCGCAGCGCTTGGCGCCGGAGAAAGCGCACCGGAGAGCGTGCTGGGCGAGGACTGGGCCGCGGCCCGGAAGCTGCTGGACGGGGAAGCCGGTGAAACCGAGGCATTGCCCACGGATCTGGCCCTTGCCGTCCTCGAGGCGGCAGTGGCGACGCGCCGACCCTCGGCCGCCGAGCTGCTGTCCACCTCTTC
Organism: uncultured Myxococcaceae bacterium; assembly: GCA_964507515.1. Classification (GTDB taxonomy): domain Bacteria; phylum Myxococcota; class Myxococcia; order Myxococcales; family Myxococcaceae; genus RPRB01. The sequence goes on along the minus strand of CAZDSB010000324.1, from coordinate 2,838 downwards.
CGATCGCGAGGTGGCGAAGGCGGCCCGCCGAGCGGTGTACCGGCTCCGCTCGGCCGGGGTCGCAGTGAACGAGCGGCCCCGCCTTTTCGAGACGCCGGCGCCGACCCCACCAGCGGCCACCGCCGAGTCCCTCCCCTGCTTCGCGAGCCTCCCCGATGGGACCGGGCAGCGAGCCCTCCTCCTCGCACAGCCAGTTCGTGGAGGGGTGGAGGTGGTGGAGGTGCTCGTCTCAGACGAGCTGGGCCTCCTCTCGCTCAGTCGCGTGGAGATGGGGCGAAATGCCTGGCGCAAGCTCGCCCGAAGCGCGGAGATGGAGCGGCTGCTCCCGCTGTCGATCGAGGAGGGCCGGGCGCTGGTCGGCGAGGCGGTTCGATGCAACCTGGTCACCCACACGCCGTTTCCCCCGGACAGCGATGTCGCGCTTCGGCATCTCGGCATCGAGGCAGCGACGGAGGAGCTCCCGCTGCTGCCGGACCCCGAGGAGGGCGATGCCGCGCTGGCGGTCGAGAGCGGAGCGTTGCACCAGGAACCGGAGCTCGCGGCATGGCTTCCGCCCGAGGCAGAGCTGAAGCGGCTTGCGCTCCGGGTGGACGAGGTGCGGACGAGCCCGCTGGCGCTGAGCCCGGAACAGCAGGCAGAGGCGCTCCGGGAGCGCGTCCGGAGCCAGGCCGAGGAATTCTTCGACGCGGCCCGCAGGCGACTGTACGCGCGCCGGCTGTGGACGGTCGCGCCCGCCCTCGCTCGGCGCGGAGCGGAGCATGCGGCCCAGGTGGCGCGGGCCACGGCTCGCCGGATGTTTCACGCCGCACCCGGGTTGTTCCCGCCCTTCGCCGAGCATCTCTTCAGCAAGGTCCTCGCTCTGATGGCGCGACCCTCCGGAGCACGCGGGGCCTCGCCGGCAGGTCCGGCGCGCGGCGAGGAGGGCGCCGGAACCAGCCCCGCAGGGAGCGCACCGGCCGGTGAGCGCCGGAGCCCGGGCGGGCTCATCCTTCCCTGAGCGATGACGATCGTTCCCGCGCGGCCGCGGGCGGCCGTCTGGACGGGATGTCCTTCGCAAGTGCCAGGCACCTTCGAGGCCCCTCGATTTTTCTTGGTGCTTCTTGGAGGACGACGGGCAGACCGTCCTGGCTAGCGGAATGACTGGGGAATTCCCCCGAACGGATCCGTCGAACTCCTCGAAGGTGCCAGGCACCTTCGAGACCTTCGAGACCTTCGAGACCTTCGAGATGCTTAAAAGCGCTTGGCCTGACCGCGCGGTGATGCGACGCCGGCTATCCGACCCGGGCCCGGAGGAGGACGTCCAGATTCTCGTCCTCCCAGGCCTGCGCCCGGTGGAAGTCGTGAAAGCGCCGCTCGTGCGCCACGAATTCCGGGGGATGAACGCATCGGCGCCCGTCGTCGCCCCGGCGCGCCCGGTACACGTGGTGAAGCATCTCGTGAAAGACGATCCACTCCACGAAGTAGCGGGGCACCTTCGGTTGGTCCAGCGCCGGATGGATCCGGATCACGCGAGAGTCCGCCGAGTAGCTCCCCATCTTGATGCTCTTCCGCGGACGTCTGCTCCGCGGCGCCGGCCCGAAGGTGATGGTCGCCGCGATCCGCCCCGCGAAGTAACGCCGGTTCAGCGCCGTGAAGATCGCGAGCAGGTCGTGGTGCCGCCCCACCGGCTCGATCCGCAACCGGCGCCGTAGCTGGGCCGGCGAAACACGGCGAATGAAGGCCTTGTTCCGCTCGATGAACCGATCCAGGACCGCCGAGCTCGGCGCGTCCGCCGACCGGATGAACTCCCCGAGCGCCGTCACCACCTCTTCCGGCGCAGCCAGGAACATGTGGTGGAGCCGGATGCGCCATCCCCGGCCGAGCCGCTCGAACGTCACCATCGTGTGGGTGTTGTCGTGTACCTCGACCGTCACGTCCGTCCGGAGCCTGGCGCGAAGTCGCCGCTCGAGGATGCGTTTCCAGACGCGCAGGAGGCGCTGTGGCTCCGGAACGTGCGCGCGACTCACCGCAAGCCGGGCAAAGGTGTAACTCCGCTTCTTGACGACGTTTTTTGTCTTCTTCGCGCCCGCCATACGCCCCGAAGTGTACCGTGGCGCTCGCAGCGGTCGCCAACGGCGGCGGGCGGTCGCCTCCCCCGAAACTTCTCGACGTGACCACACGTGACATGCACCCCTGCCTTCCAGGCAAGGGCGGAAACCGCGCATCATTTCGACGAGTTGCGTGGTGTCCGGCAGACCGGGGCTCGTCCGGGCGCTCGGCCCGACCCGCGAGTCGCTCCTGGCTGACCCGCCCCGCTGCCGGGGCCCGCCGGCCAGGGCGGCACCGGTTCGTGCGCCTCCGCAGATGGCCACAGCGCCTGGTCACGGAAGAGCGGACACTGCCGCCATGCGCCACCCCTTCTTCGAGGGACTCCGTCCCACGCTGCACATCGCTCACCGCGGCGGGGCGCTGCTCGCACCCGAGAACACCCTGGTGGCGTTCCGGAGTGCGGTGGAGCGCTGGCGCACCGACATGCTCGAGCTCGATCTGCACGCCACCCGCGACGGCGCGCTCGTCGTCTCGCACGACCCCACCCTCCAGCGCTGCACCGACGGCCACGGCCGGATCGCCGAGCACACGCTCGCCCAGCTCGAGCGCCTGGACGCCGGCTTCCACTTCTCGTCCGACGGCGGACGGAGCCATCCCTTTCGTCGGCAGGGCGTTCGCATCCCCACCTTCCGAGAGGTGCTCCGCGCATTCCCCGATACCCGGCTGAACGTGGAGGTCAAGGCCGAGGCTCCGGGGATCGAGTCAGCGGTCGCGGAGATCCTCCGCTCGGAGGCTGCCACGCACCGCGTG
>CAZDSB010000323.1:0-3578 GCA_964507515.1 uncultured Myxococcaceae bacterium | reverse complement strand
GGCGGACCTCGCTGCGGGACTGTCGGTGGAGGAGAAGGTGGAGCTCCTCCGGCAGGCCGCGGCAGGTCTCCACGCCGCCCACCGCCAAGGGCTCGTCCACCGGGACATCAAGCCTGGCAACGTGCTCGTCGAGGAGCAGGCGACTGGCAGGCGAGCCCTGGTCACCGATTTCGGCCTCGCGCGAGCGGAGGACGCCGGCCTCTCCCGTTCTGGGCTGCCTCCCGGAACGCTGGACTTCATGAGCCCGGAGCAGCTGCTCGGGCCCGGCCCGGCCGATTTTCGGTCCGACATCTACGCCCTCGGCGCCACGCTCTACGCGACGCTGGCCGGTCGTCCTCCGTTCCGCAGCGGCGCGCCGGACCAGGACGAGGAGCGCCAGGTCCTGGTGCGGATCGCCGAGGACGACCCGCCGCCCGTGCCCTCGGCGCCGCGCGAGCTGTCGGTCATCGCCGGGCGCGCGATGGAGAAGGACCCCGCATCTCGCTACCCCACGGCCGAGGCCTTCGGCGACGACCTCGGGCGCTTCCAGCGCGGGGAGGCGATCCACGCGCGACCGCCCACGCTCGCGACCCGGGTCCGGAAGTGGGCACGCCGGAATCGCGGCCTGGCGAGGGCGCTGGCAGTGGCGGTCGCCGCCGTCCTCCTCGCCGGCGGTCATGCGCTCTGGACGACGCGCCGGGCGACACTCGCGGCGCTCGAGGCCACCCGGCTCGGAGCTCTTTCCGAGTCGATGGAGGCGGGCGTCCGGATGGAGTACCTCTCGCCGCTGCACGATCTGCGGCCTGCGAGGCAACGGCTCCGGGCCGAGGTCGAGTCGCTGCGGGCGGGTGCAACGCGTGGTGGACCGGCCAGCTTCGCGCTCGGCAAGGGGCTTCTCCTGACCGGCGATCTCGAGGGCGCCCGGACGGCGCTCCAGAGGGCCTGGGACACGGGGCTGCAGACGCCGGAGGTGGCGGAGGCCCTGGGGAACGCGCTCGGCGGGCTGTACCGACGGGGACGGGAGCTCGCCCTCGACACGATGCCTCCCGGGCCACGGCGGGACGAGCGCCTGCGCTCGCTCCAGTCGGAGCTCCGTGACCCCGCAGTCCGGATGCTCGCCCGGGGCGGCGTCTCGGGATGGCGGGCGGACTGGCTCGCCGCGCGGGTGGCGCTCCTCGAGGAGGATTTCGCCTCCGCCCGGGAGCAGTCCGCGCGGGTCCTCGGGGCAGATCCGGGCCGCTACGAGGCCCTGGGCCTCGAGGCGGAGGCGTGGCTGGGCGAGGCGTCGAGGCGCTCGATGGGCGACGATGCAGAGGCAGCGCTCGGCGCGCTCGACCACGCGGACACGGCCCTCGCCCGCGCGCTCGACACCGGCCGGAGCGACCCGACGCTCGCGGCGGACATCGTCGAGCTCCACGCCGGGCGCCTGCAGCAGCTGACCAAGCAGTCCCGTCCGCTGGAAGTCGAGGCGGCGCGGCTCTCGGCGGCGCTCGACCGGCTCAGCGTTCTCGATCCGGATGATCCTCGCCCCTTGATGCAGAGGGGCGATGCCGTGCTCCGCAAGGCCCAGAACGCGCTCCCGGCGGATGCGATCCAGCTGACCGACGAGGCGCTCCGGCTCTTCCAGAAGGCGCGGGACCTCCATCCCGCCGATCCGCGTCCGCACCAGCGCCTCGGAGCGGTGGCGATTCTGCGCACCTACGCGCTCCAGGAGCTTGGACAGCTGGACCCGGCGCTCGCGACGGCCCGCGACGGCCTGTCTTCGCTGGATCGCTCGCTCGCGCTTTCACCGATGAGCGCCCGGGCCGAGATCGGCAGGATGATGCTGCTCAGCACCGAAGCCGGCGTCCTGCGCCGGAAAGGCCAGCCGTGCAGCGAGGTCCTCCGGGCAGCTCTCGCAGCGGGCGAGCGGTGCATCGAGCTCGATCCGCGCCGCATCAGGCAGGTCCAGGCAGACATGTGCGAGGAGCTCGTGCTGCTCGGGCGCGAGGAGTGGCTGGACGGAAAGGATCCGCTCCCCACGGTGCGCCGGGGCCTCGACATGGGAGAGCGGGCGGGTCGGCCCGGGCCACGAGAGCGGGCCCGGCTTGCTTCGAGCTACGACACGGCCGCGGCGCTGGCGTTCGGAGTCGGGGCCGATCCCGCTCCGTGGCAGGCGCGCGCAGTCGCGCTCGTGGACGAGACGCTTGGCACACTCCACGACCACACCGACTCTCTGGCCATCAAAGCCGAGGTGCTCGCCAGCTCCGCCTGGTACGCGGTTCAGCGGGGGAAGGACCCGCGGCCCGGCGTCGCTGAGGCAAGCCAGTGGATCGATCGCGCCGCGGCGGCCGGCGAGCGGGGTCTGGAGCTGAACGAGGCGAGAGCGCTCCTTCCCCTGAGCCAGGCGACCTGGCTCCAGCTCCAGGGCCACGACCCGTCGGGCCCGCTCGAACAGGCCGAGAAGAAGCTGTCCGGGATCATCTCGGAGCGTCCCGACGACGCGACGGCGCGGGCGCTGCTCGCCGAGGTGGCGGTGGTCCGGGCCGCATTTCTCGGGCGACGTGGGCTACCCCACGCGGAGGAGGCGCGCCGTGGTCTGGCCCGGATCGCGGAGGCGATGGCTCTCCAGCCGCGCGAGCCCTCCTTCTGGGTCGTCCGGGCCCGGCTGGAGGCGCTCGCCGGCGAGCCGGAGCAGGCGCGGGCGAGCCTCGACCGCGCGCTGGCGATGAATCCGCTGGTGAAGGCCGGGCCCGAGGCGGTGCTGGCCCGCGCGGAGCTCGGGCCCTGAGTGGGTTCGGAGTGAAACCCGCGTTTCGAGTCTGGTATCCGTTTCCCCTGACAGTCGGCGTCTTCGCATGGCTCTTGTTCTGGGGCGACCTCGCCTGGATCCTTCCGCGGGAGAGCTGGCACCTCGCCAGGGGCGGATCAGGGCTTTGATCTGTGACGCCAGAGCCCGACCGCGCTGATCAGGAGAATGAGCGCGATCGCCGGCAGCAGAAGCCCGCTCGGGACCGAGCCGACGAGTACGCCACCCAGGGCGCTGCCGGCGATCGAGCCCACGGCCATCGCGGTGAGGAACGCCGCGCGGTCGCGGAGGACCACGAGGCTCCGGTCTCGGCTGTAGCGGGAGAATCCCGTCACCATCGTCGGAAGGCTCACGACGAGAGACCAACTCCCAGCGCGACGCCGATCACCACGCGGGCGAGGCCGGGAGCCATCCCCGAAGCGTGGGTTTGCTGGCCGAGAAAGAGCGCGGCTGCGATGAGGACGAAGAGCGCTGCGATGACTCGACCGAGGGTCTCGGACCGCAGCCTCGTGGCCCAGCCCGCGCCGAACCAGGCTCCAGCGATGCTTCCTGCGAGAACGTTGGCGGCCGTGGTCCAGTGGTCGCAGACGAGCCCCCACGGGACTCCAGTTCCCCTCGCAAGAAGGGCAGTCGCGACGACGACGAGGCTCAGAGCCTTGTTCAGGATCACGGCCTGGAGCGGCGGGAAGCCAAAGAAGCTCAGGAGCAGCGGAAGCCGGTACTCGGCTCCGCCAAGGCCGATGAGGCCGCCGACGACTCCGACGACGGCTCCGGCGTTCGCCGCGGCGAGCAATCGAGCCGGGGAATCGGC
>CAZDSB010000322.1:0-3687 GCA_964507515.1 uncultured Myxococcaceae bacterium | reverse complement strand
CGCAGGATCAGAAGGGACGCTTCGAGGCCCAGGTCGAGGCGAAGAAGCGAGGGGCCGTCGAGACGATGGACTACGACGAGGACTACATCCGGGCCCTCGAGCACGGGATGCCGCCCACCGGCGGCGAGGGCCTGGGCGTGGACCGCCTGGTGATGCTCCTGACCGACACCCCATCCATCCGGGACGTCATCCTCTTTCCGCTGCTCAAGCCCGAGAAGCGCTGATGGACGAGCCGCTCGCCCTCGGCGTCGCCGTCCCGGCCCGGCCCCACGCCCGCTGGATGCTCCGGTCCGTCGGCGCCGCGCTCGTCCTCGCCGGGCTCGTGATGGCCGCCCTCGAGGTCAGCCGGGCGGGCGCCTGGACGCAGGTCCTGGCGCGCCTGGGGCTGGGGGCGTTCGGGTGGGGCCCCGTGGTGGCCGCGGTGAAGGGACTGCTCGAGGCGCGGCGGAGCTCGGTCGCGCCGCAGGCGCTCTGGCTCCTGGGTCCTGCCGCCGCGGCCTGGCTCGTCGGCTGGGCGCTGGTGGCCGCGGGGAGCGCTTCCCGGACGGCGGCGGAGCCGGTGGGCGCCGAGCCAGCAGCGTCCACGGGCCACACCTCTCCGCTCGCCGGCTGGCGCGACTTCCACCTCGGCACCCTCGCCGCCTACGGGCTCGGCATCCTCGGCGCCGAGCTGGTGCTCGTCCTGCTCCAGACCGCCCTGGCCTCGGCGTCGCGCGGGGTGGGGTGGGGACCTCCGGCGGCCTTCGGGGTGGCGCTCACCCTGGCCGCGGTGGTGGCGTTCCTCGGCGGGTTCGTGGGGGCGTCGCGGTCGCGAAAGCTCTCCGCGCCCGAGGCGACCATCGCCGTCCTCTACCTGGGCGTGCCCTTGCCGGCGCTGCTCTCGCTGCTCCCCAGCGTACCGGTGCTCGACGCGACGCTCGCGCCGAGGTTCCGGGAGGTCATCTACCTCGCAAATCTCCTGGGACGTCCCGAGCTCGGGTACTGGCTCACGTTCAGCCTCCTGGTCCTCGCGCTCACCCTCGGCATCCTCACCGGCTTCGTGGCCAATGCCTCGGGCCGCCTCGACGTGCGCACCGGGTTCGAGCTGTTCGTGGCCCGCCGGCACGTGCACGTGTTCCGGCCTCGGCTTCTGCTCGGGGGGCTGGTGGTCCTCCTGCTGGGCATCATCCCCCCGCTGATCATCCTGGGCATCCTCCGCGCGGCGGACGCAGTCGTGGAGCGGACGCGCATCCGCGAGCTCGGCCGCCGCGATCCGCTGGCTGCGGCCAGGGCGCTGCACGAGACCCAGGAAAAGACACAGTCCCCCACCGAGATGATGACCGCGCTCAGCGTGGGCGGCGTCGGCGTGGGAGTGATGGCGCTGATCATCGTGCTCAGCGTGATGAGCGGCTTCGAGGTGGATCTCCAGAAGAAGATCCTCGGTACCAACGCGCACGTGGTGGTTCTGAAGTACGGCGATCCGCAGGCCGGCATGCCCGAGTACCCGGAGGTGATGAAGAAGATCTCGACGGTCCCCGGCGTCGTCGGTCAGACGCCGTTCCTCCTCGGCCAGGTGATGGTCGCGAGCGAGGCCCAGGTGGACGGGGCCATCATCAAGGGCGTGGACCCGGAGACCACCGGTCAGGTGACCGATCTCCCGAGGAACATCCTCCCCGGCGGCGACATCCGCTGGCTCGCCCACCCCGAGGACATCCCCGTGCGCAGCCGCTACAAGATGGAGCGGCCCCGGGAGGACGACGTCATCCAGATGCCGAAGGAGGCGCCCTCCGGCCCGCCGCTTCCCGGCATCCTGCTGGGCCGGGAGCTGGCGTCCAGCCTGCGCGTGCTGGTGGGAGACCCGGTCACGGTCGTCTCCCCGCTGGGGGGCGGCATGGGGCCGACCGGGCCCATCCCCAAGTCGAAGGCGTTCCGCGTGGCCGGCATCTTCTACACGGGAATGTTCGAGTACGACTCGAAGTTCGTCTACGTCGGCCTGAAGGCCGCCGAGTCCTTCTTCGGCATCCCCGGGGCCACGGGTGTCGAGCTCAAGGTCAAGGACGTGGACGACGCCCGGCGCATCGCCTCGACCGTGCTCAACGCCCTGGAGGGGTACCCCTATCGCACCAAGGACTGGGGAGAGATGAACCGGAACCTCTTCTCCGCGCTCCGGCTGGAGAAGCTGGTGATGGGGATCATCCTCTCCATCATCGTCGTGGTCGCCGCGGGGCTCATCGTGGCCACGGTCACCATGCTGGTGCTGGAGAAGCGCAAGGAGATCTCGGTCCTCAAGGCGCTCGGCGTTCCCCAGGGCGGGATCGTGAAGATCTTCCTCGCCGAGGGTCTTCAGATTGGGCTGGCCGGTGGAGTCCTCGGCCTGGTCTCGGGCCTGGCCTGGTGCCTCTTCATCGAGAAGGTGGGGCTCCGGCTCGACCCGGAGGTCTATTACATCCCGTCGCTGCCGGTGAAGATCGAGCCGCTCCAGACGTCGCTCACCGTGCTCATCGCCATCCTGGTCACCTACCTCGCGTCCATCTACCCGGCGCTTCGTGCCTCGCGCGTCGAGCCGGTGGAAGGCCTGAAGGCGGAGTAGGGCGTCCGGATGGCCTTCATCGAGATCCGAGAGCTGTCGAAGAGCTACTGGCTGCACGGCAAGCGCATCGACGTGCTGCGCGGCCTGTCGCTGGACATCGAGCGCGGCGAGCTGGTCAGCCTGGTGGGCGCATCCGGCTCGGGGAAGAGCACCTTCCTGCACGTGCTGGGGACGCTCGATGCCCCGGTGGCGGGGACCATGACCGTCGACGGGGTGGACGTCCTCGGCCTTCCGGACGCCGACCTCGCACGCTTCCGCAACCGGACGGTGGGCTTCGTCTTCCAGAGCCACTATCTGCTGCCGGAGTTCACCGCCCTCGAGAACGTGGCCATCCCGGCGCTGGTGCAGCGGATGGAGCGTCCGGCGGCGCTGCGGCGTGCGCGGGGGCTGCTGGACCGGGTGGGGCTGGGCGCGCGGGTGGACCACCGGCCGGGTGAGCTGTCGGGAGGAGAGGCGCAGCGGGTGGCGCTGGCGCGCGCGCTGGTGCTGCAACCTCATGTGCTCCTGGCCGACGAGCCCACCGGAAACCTCGATCCGGTGACCGGCGAGGGCATCCACCAGGTCCTCCGCGAGGTGAACCGCGATCTGGGCATCACGGCCGTGGTGGTGACCCACAACGAGGCGCTGGCCCGCTCGATGCCGCGGAGGTTGCGGCTCGCCGGGGGCAAGGTCGAGCCGGCGTAGAGCTTTTCACCATTGTCCCTGTCCTCCTCCCTCCCCTACAGTGCGCGCCCTTCCAACGGCCGCTGTCCCCCGACGAGGTTGAACGTTTCCGCACGCAAGACGACCGCCACCTGGCTCCTGGCCGCCGCCCTGCTCGTGCTCGTGCTTCCCGCCGCCTCGCGTGGACAGGGGGCGGATGCCGGCACGCCCCAGGCGACCGGCGCGCCGGCAGCCGCAGCGCCGGATGCGGGCACCGCCGCCGCCGTCGAGGCCACCGCTGCGCCCGACGCCGGCAGCGCGGCCGTCGAGGCCACTGCCGCGCCCGACGCGGGCACCGAGGTCGCACCGGGCAGCACCACGCAGGCCGACGTCCCTGCCGCGGGCGAGTCGGAGACCATCACTCAGATCCGCATCGAGGGGAACCGGCGGGTCGAGCCCGAGGTCGTCAAGCGCGC
>CAZDSB010000321.1:0-2631 GCA_964507515.1 uncultured Myxococcaceae bacterium | reverse complement strand
TCGGTGCTGCACACGCGGGGCATCATCTACCTGATTTGGGCGGTGGTGACCGTGCTCGTGGTCGGAATGTTCACCTTCTCGCCCAAGGAGCTCGCACCAGCCGAGGACCAGGGAGTCATCTTCGGCATCATCAACACGCCGTCGAACTCCACGCTGGATCAGCTCGAGATCTCCACGGCGACCGTCAACAAGGACATGATGGAGATCCCGGAGGCGAAGTTCACCTTCCAGATCACCAATCCCGGAGGCGGCTTCTGGGGTGTCGGTCTGAAGCCCTGGGATCAGCGGAAGCGGAAGACGTCGCAGGTCCTACCCGAGGTCCAGCGGAAGATCTTCACCATCCCCGGCATCGAGACGTTCGCGGTGCTCCCTCCGGCGCTGCCCGGAGGCGGCACCTTCCCGGTGGAGATCGTCATCGCCTCCACCGCCGAGGAGGGCCAGATCCTCGAGTTCGCGAAGCAGCTGCAAGAGAAGGCTGCGAAGAGCGGGAAGTTCTGGTTCCCGCCGCCGATCGACGTGAAGATCGACCAGCCGCAGTCGGAGATCGACATCGACCGCGAGAAGGTCGCCCAGCTGGGCCTCAACCTCCAGCAGGTCGGTCAGGATCTGGGCGCTGCGGCCGGCGGTAACTTCGTCAACCGGTTCAGCATCTCCGGCCGGAGCTACAAGGTCATTCCGCAGCTGCTCCGGACGGAGCGGCTCAATCCCGAGCAGCTCGACAACGTCTACGTCACCGGGCCGAACGGACAGCTGATCAAGCTCTCTTCGATCGCCTCGATCAAGGACACCGTCGTTCCCCGGTCGCTCAACCGCTTCCAGCAGCTCAACGCGGTGAAGATCAGCGGCGTGGCGGCCTCGGTGGACGAGGGCCTCAAGTTCCTGGAGGACGAGGCGGCCAAGATCCTGCCGCAGGGCTACAAGATCGACTACACCGGCGAGTCGAGGCAGCTGCGGGTCGAGGGCGGAAAGTTCATCCCGTCGATCCTTCTGGCCCTGGTGCTGATCTTCCTGGTGCTCGCGGCCCAGTTCAACAGCTTCCGCGACCCGCTGATCATCCTCGTGGGCTCGGTGCCACTCGCGTTCTTCGGGGCGATGATCCCGGTCTTCCTGAAGATGCCGAACCCGCAGATCCCCTCGTGGACGGACCACTTCAGCACCACCTTCAACATCTACTCACAGGTGGGGCTGGTGACGCTGGTGGGTCTCATCTCGAAGAACGGCATTCTGATCGTCGAGTTCGCCAACAAGCTCCAGGAAGCGGGAAAGACGAAGCTCGAGGCGGTTCGCGAGGCGTCCATGACGCGGCTCCGGCCGATCCTCATGACCAGCATCGCGACCATCGCCGGGCACTTCCCGCTCACCTATGTGACCGGTCCTGGCGCCGCGGCCCGGAACAGCATCGGCCGGACCCTGGTGACGGGAATGGCGGTGGGGACGTTCTTCACCCTCTTCTTCGTGCCGGTCATCTACCTCCTCATCGCTCGCGACCACCGCAAGGAAGCCGCGGCGCGCGCAGCCGAGCTCGAGGAGGAGAGCGGCCGCGGTCCGGGACATCTCAGCCCGACCCCGGCGTCTCCGGAGATCTGACGGCCGACCCGCATGACGTCCGGTTCGGTGGCGGCGGCGGACGGGTGACTCCCGCGCCGGCCCCTGCCGAGCTCGGAAGCGTCCGCTAGACGGGGCGGCGCCGTTCGCGCGCCGGCGCGCTCATCTCCTGGCGGAGGCCGCCCGCTTCTCCGACCGCAGACGCTCGGAACTCGCAGCGAAGCGCTCGGCGTGCTCCCCGGGCCACCGCACGCCGTGCTCCCGCATCGCGGGGGGGCAGCACGCCAGGACCCGCCAGCGCCTCGGCGTTGAATCGGTCGCCGTTGACCGGAGCGGACGGGAGAACGTCGCCCGCCCCGGTCACGGGAGCCACTACGGCTGAGACGTCGCCGACTTCACCCACTGCACCTGAACGTTGTCCACGATGACGCCGCAGGAGTGACCGGGACGCACGTCGGCGCAGGTGCCGAACGCATCCTGGGCGTACTCGAAGCGGAGCTGCGCGGCGGTGCCGGCCATCCCCGGCAAGCGGAGATGGACGTGCTGGAACCCGTTCGACGCGCCGGCCCACGCGGCCATGTCCTCGAAGTAGGCCGGATCGTCGTTCCTCGGGAAATGCTTCGGGTACCCGAGGAAGCCGTCGGTGCGGAACCGGTCCTGGAACGCCTCGACCAGGACCGAGCGCAGCACGTGCGTTCCACCGGTCTGATCCGTGACGCGCAGGAAGAGCCCGTCGTACGCCCAGACGTTCAGGAGCGGCTCGTCCTCGGTGTCGTAGCAGACGTCGAAATCCACGGTGACGTACTCCGCGTCGTCGGGCACGGCGAATATCGGGCTGAACAGGCGCTGCCAGGCCGAGCCGGCGGTGTTGACGTGGAAGGCGCCATTCGAGGTCGTGCCGCAGAAGCCGGGCGTGGACGGCGTGCCCGTCTCGAGTCGCCAGTTGATCGCCGGGTCTCCGGTCTGGGCCACTGCCCGCCATCCGGTGGGGAGCGAGCTCGAACCGTCGAAGTTCTCCGAGATGAGCGTCGTTGGCTGCGGTGTCCCGGTGAAGATCGTCTGGCGGAGGACCGTGGACTGGTGGTC